>NZ_CP088020.1:300000-437500 GCF_021049245.1 Radiobacillus kanasensis
TTTCTAAATCATCTAAGAGTTTCGGTGCGGTTTCGATGACAGTCTTTAAGATCCCTTCTACCATCCGATCCTGCAATAATGTGTTTGTCTCATGGTGAAAATAGTGCTCGAGTGCATGTGACATCATATCCACGATTCCATAAACGGTTTGATTCCTTGGAACGGAATAAGTGTTTACAGGATCAAGAATAGAAAACTTCGGATAGCTATAAGGGCTTCCCCATCCATGCTTTTCATTCGTTTCCCAATTCGTAATGACAGAGCCAGCATTCATTTCAGATCCGGTTGCGGCCAACGTTAAAATTGTTCCAAATGGAAGTGAATCGGTAACGGATGCTTTCTTCGTTACAACATCCCAGAAGTCTCCATCAAAGGTTGCTCCAGCTGCAATAGCCTTTGTACAATCAATCGTACTACCACCACCAACCGCTAAAAGGAATTCAATGCCTTCCTTTTTACAAATTTCTACTCCTTTTCGAACAGTTGAGATTCGAGGGTTTGGTTCCACACCCGAAAGCTCGTGTACTTCGGTGTTTATATCAGATAGAAGGGAAAGGACTTGATCGTACAAGCCATTTCGTTTAATGCTACCTCCACCATATACGAGTAATACTTTTTTTCCGTACTGTGGCACCTCATTCTTAAGCTGTTCTACTTGTCCTTTTCCGAATATTAACTTCGTTGGATTGTAATATGTAAAATTTTGCATATTTTAACCTCCTCACTTTCTATATGATGAAGAATATTATCTCCATTGTAAAGAAATAAACATCCTTATCTTAACCATATGGAATGGTTCCATGAATAGAAGTGAGGAGGCTTATTCTACTGTTGAACTGGAGGTCCGATATATTGCGATTGTGGACGGAAGATTGTGTTATTAGAGGCTTGCTCTAAGCTGTGCGCTGTCCACCCAACCACTCGGCTTGCAGTAAACGTAGGTGTGAAATAGGCAGGTTTCATTTGGACGGATTTCATAATAGCTGCTGCGTAAAACTCTACGTTCGTGTACAATCGTCTACCTGGTTTCCATTCATTTAATAGGGTTATTGCTTGTTTTTCTACTTCTATGGCTAAGTTTAACCATGTGTCCTGTCCAGACATTTGCAACAGTCGTTCTTTCAAGACCTCGGCGCGTGGGTCAATCGTCCGGTAGACGCGGTGCCCGAATCCCATCAACTTTTCTCCGTTTTGGAGTTTTTCTTTGATTACCTTTTCAACGTCTCCATCCTTCATAATGTCATCTAGTAATTGAATAACACCAGTCGGAGCACCACCGTGTAAGGGTCCCTTCATTGTACCAATGGCGGATGTTACAGCAGAAATGAGATCGGATTCCGTTGATGTCGTCACTCTAGCAGAGAAGGTAGAGGCATTTAATCCATGATCCATCGTTAGGATTAAGTAAGTCTCTAATGCTTTCTTATGATAAGGAGAGGGCTCTTTTTCGATTAATAAGTGCAAATAGTAGTCCGCAAAGCCTGTACTGTCAGGGTGGGTTGAAAACTTTTTCCCTTCTAATTGTGCCTTTCTAAATCCGATGATAGATGGAAGTAAGGCTGTAATGTGAATGGCTTGTTCATTTAAAGTTTTTTCATGAAATGCATGGCTACTTAGGGAAGATATGGTGGTGCGGAGGACAGCCATTAAATCTGTATCCTTTGGTAAGCTACCCAGTACGTTTTTTACATGTGTAGGAATTTTCCGATAAGCGTTCATTTTCCTTTTCAGTTCCTGTAATTCCTCGGCGTTCGGGAGGTGTCCTTCCCAAAGTAAATGAGCAACTTCTTCAAATGAGTAGTGTTTGGCTAAATAGGGTGCCGAGTATCCTCTATAAATTAACTCCCCTCTTTCTCCATCTACATGGCTAATAGCGGTTTCCGTTGCGATGACTCCTTTTAAACCTGGTTGAATCATTCTCATCGACTCCTTTTTATACGGGGTTACTTAGAATTATAAAAGGTTGGTATTATTATGAAAATTAAATATAATTAAATAACATGATTATGAATACTAATCAAAAGGGGAAATCGGAATGGAATTAAGTTGGTTACGAACGTTTGTCACCGCTGCAGAAAAAGGGAATTTTCGAAAAACAGCAGATTTATTGTACGTGTCTCAGCCAACTGTAACGGTTCATATTAAGCAGTTAGAAAAGCATTTAGGGGTTGCCTTGTTTGAGCGTAATTACAATCGGGTGGTTCTATCTGAAGAAGGAAGAAGTTTTTTACAGCATGCAAGACGCATTCTAGCGGTTTATCGGGAAACGATGGACGATATGAATGCTTTGTCACAAGGGTATTACGCCAAATTAAGGATTGCGATTTCTCCTCTGATCGCCGATACGATTCTGCCCTTTGTGTTAAAGCAATATGTAACCCAGCATCCTGAGGTTGAGGTGACGGTGAATATTCTGGATTCTGTAGAAATTGAGGAAGCGGTCCAAAAAGAAGAGGTGGATATTGGGCTAACCTGCTTACCGGCTAAAAAGGAAGGGTTAACAACGGAGCTATTATATGAAGATCAAGTCATCCTCGTCACTAGTCATGATGGTTTAGATAGTGAATCGGCTCCACCGATAGAGATAGAAGAATTAATGGACACCCATTATATTCTGTCCCATAATCACCCTGGCTACTGGGATCCCCTTCTACGCGAGTTAAAGGCACTGTTCCCAAAACTGAAGTCCATGAAAGTTTCTCAAGTTCATATAACAAAGCGCTTTATCGTGGAAGGGATTGGCATTTCTTTTTTACCTAGCTCTACGGTGAGAAGAGAGCTTTTGGAAGGAAGACTCATAGAGGTGTATTGGCCAGAGAAAAACTTACCTCAAGCCAATACATACGTGATTACCAAATATAATCACTCCTTGGAAAAAGAATTTATGAGGTTTCTAACAAACTATCACTATACGTGAAAAAGGACCGCTAATGGTCCTTTTTCTATTTAACTGAGGTTCTGTATCGAGTTATGTTTGTGAAGAAAATGTTTTAAGTACTTGGTATTCGTTAAAAGACTGTATAGTGATTTGTTATTTTCAAATCCCTCAATGACAACAGGGCTTCGAAAAGAAAGTAGTTCTTCGAGGAAAGGATCAATATTTGCCGATCCTGTGCCAAGAGGAAGATGGTTTACGTATTCATTGCTATCACTTACGTGTACTTTGTTTATCCGGTTTGTTCTTTTGAAATAATCCAGTATATCTTCGGTAATGGGAACATGGGCAGCATCAAAGGTCGTGCTCACATTACTCGGTAGTTCTTCAAGCAATCGATTGATCTGTTCAGGTGACATAATCATTTCTTTTTCCTTCGGTTCCATGAGCTCTAAAGACAGTTCAACACCCGCCTGGTTGGAAAATTGAGCGAGGTGTTGTAGGTTTTCAATCAAGAGCTGATAATGATAGTCTAACCAATCCGACTCTAGTGTCATTTTTCCAGGGTGGATGGTCACCGAATTCGCTCCAATTTGCTGTGCGAGAACGATAGATTTTTCAATTTCTCGAATGGATTGCTTTTGAATTCCTTTATTCAAGGACGTAATATTAAGATCCCAATTAGCAGCGTGTAAGCTTATATCGATTCCACAAATTTGATTCGTCTGAATGATACTTTCAATAGTGGTGTCATGATACCACACTTGTTCTGCCCAAACTTCTACACCACTGTATTCTAGTTGCTTCGCGATACGAAGGACATCATTTATCGGATACGCCCAGCATAAAGTGGAGGATAGATAGAGATTCATTTAACCAGCCCTTTCTTAATCCACAGATTGAGGTGCAAGCTAACACAAAACGAACAAATAAGATAATCCCTTCTTCTCATCATAAGGGGTATATATGAAGGGTATTTAAAAGAGACGTATAGATTGTGTGAAGTTTATGTAAATTTAAAAGATGCTGGGACAAAAGTGTTTTAATCCTAATAAAATCCGAACTATGCTTCGAAAATTTTTTAACTCAGAATTCGAATTAACTCGGATTTTGTTGGGTGATTTTGTGAATTTTGTTACTAATAATATATAACATGCGACGTAACGAAATAAGGACTCGTATATACTTTATCAAGTTGACTGCTAATGCGGCGCTGCGGAAAAATACTCGCTTTCCGTGGAGAACGCCTCAGCCAGGCTACTACATCGGATAATCATCTTTGCTGACTTGCACCGAGGAAGCTTACTTCGAAGCGTTACTAGAAGACGCAGGTGCATCTTTTGGGGTCTTCAACTGTTCCTTTCCCACAGGACAAGGAATACTGCGGAAGCTTAACCTCGCACGCAGAAAATTGGGGTTTATTTTCAAGGAGTCTCGCATTTTTCCGCAGCTTAGTACGGAGTTCTTTTCAAGTCAGAGTTGTTTCTTGGTCTATTCATTTTATAGGTTTAATAACCTACTATATTAGAAAATACCTACAAGCGTAGGCAGAATGCGGAGACTCCTGCGGGAACAGCGCGAGCCGAAGATCCCGCAGGACAAGGAAAGCTTCTTAGAATAAACATCGCACACAGAAAAAGCGGGTTTCTTTTTCAAGGAAGTGGGGTTCTTCCGAGGAAGCTGAGGCCGTGCCCGCGGAAAGCGGAGTATTCTGCCGAAGCGCGGCATCAAGCTTCACTTCATTATTCTTTCAATAAATTTTTAATTAGAGTTATGACGCAATTTATATCAACTATGAATAAAATCCAACTACTAGAGTGGGATGTTATAGTTTTGTCCTAGTCTCTTTCAGAATCAAGAACTTACCATTTTCCCACCATTCACATGAATGACTTGCCCAGTTACATAAGAAGAATCAGAAGATGCTAAATAGACATAAGCAGGAGCGAGTTCAAATGGTTGACCAGCTCGCTTCATTGGAACGTCACTTCCAAATGTTGCTACATCCTTTGCAGAAAAGCTTGAAGGGATTAATGGAGTCCATATTGGTCCAGGTGCAACGGCATTAACGTATATATCTTGATCGACTAAGTTTTGCGACAAGGCCCTAGTAAATCCAACAACGGCTCCTTTCGTTGCTGAATAATCCAGGAGCTGTTTGTTTCCTTCATAAGCCACAATGGAGGCAGTATTAATGATCTTAGCACCTTTTTTTAGGTGGGGTAATGCTGCCTTTGTTATATAAAAGAAAGCAAAGATGTTCGTTTGGAATGTATCTTCTAACTGCTCCGGTGAGATGTCTAGAAGACTACTTTGAGGGAATTGAACACCGTGATTGTTTACTAAGATATCAATTTTACCAAAAGCCTGAAGTGTGGATTGGACAACATGCTGGCAGTGTTCTTCCTTTCTTAAATCTCCAACAATAAGCAAGCATTTTCTTCCTAGCTGCTCAATCCTCTGTTTGGTACGGAAGGCATCTTGGTTTTCATATGGATAATAGTAGGCAATTACGACATCTGCTCCTTCTTTGGCAAAGGTAATAGCAGTAGCTGCCCCGATGCCGCTATCTCCCCCTGTAACAATCGCTACTTTATTGTGTAATTTTCCCGATCCTTTATATTTTGGATCCTCGACAATTGGTGGAGGTACCATTAATCCCTCTATTCCAGGCTGTTGCGGTTGGTGCTGTGGTGGGAAATTTGCATTTTTAGAGTCCATGAACACTCCTCCTCTTATTTGAAGTCTTTTTTAACGTATTCAGGGAAATGGGCAAGAGTGCATGTCAATTGACAGATGGATAAGGCTCCCCTATAATTCTAACCATTGTAAAACTATAGAGTTCATTTTTGACTAATCAGTCACTCGGGGTGAAACGTGTGAAGGATAAACGACTTCCAATCATGAAAGCGGCAATGCATTTATTTTCTTCAAAGGGTTATTTTTCTACTTCTGTTCAAGAGATCGCGGATTATTGCGGTGTCTCCAAAGGATCGGTGTATAAGTGTTTTAATTCTAAAGAGGAGCTACTTCTCCAAGTCTTTGAGTATAACCATCAAAACATGATGGCTCGGGCAAAATCAGTTAGGCTTAATGAGTCTCTCTCGCCTGAAGAGAGATTTGTGAAGATGATTGTTGTGGAACTAGAGGGGCTAATTGAAAATAAAGATTTCTTTAATGCTATATCCAAATCTTTGCCGAAAAACAACCAGGTTACCTTGTTCATGAGAAATATTAGAAGGATAATGGTGAATTGGCATAAAAGTATTCTCGAAGACATATTTGGTGAGGAGGTTCAATCAAATATATGGGATATCACCTTTATGTTCCAAGGGATTTTGAAGGAGTACACACATTTAATTACGCAAGAACAAAAGACTCTTTCTATCGAAAGGCTAGCGAAAGCCGTTTATGATGCGATAGAAGCTGTGGTTGAAAGGCGAAAACAGAAGGATGCCGTCATTTCTTACGCTTTGATGGGTGATTATGAGGCGATTTCCAATCCCTTTTCTTTTGATGAGAAAGAAACAGTTGGGAATTTTCTAAAGCAAATCAAAGAAAAAATCGAGACTTTAAATCTAGAAGTAGCGGTAAGAGAAGAGCTGTTAGACTCAGTAGAGTTATTAGAAAAAGAAGAGCAACAGGAAAAACCGAGAATGTTTCTTATAAAAGCTATTTTAACGTTTTTATCAGGTTTTACTGAATTAGAACCAGAGTTGGAAAACCTTCGACTCGTCTTATTGCATGATACATATAATGAAAGGGGATGAGCAGTATGACAAGTGATTTATCGGAGGGAAATGAACAATCCTTTAATCGGCTACCCATCGTTGCTGTTCTGTTAGCGGGTGGGTTCGTTGCCATTCTCAATCAAACGTTATTAGCAACAGCCACTCCACATATCATGGCTGATTTTAATATTTCGGAGAATACAGCGCAATGGCTAACGACCATTTTTATGCTCGTAAACGGGGTCATGATTCCGGTAACAGCGTTTTTAATTGAGACGTTTACAACAAGGAGGCTGGTGTTAGTTGCATTAAGTGTGTTCGCAGTTGGAACGGCGGTCTGTATCGTTGCTCCTACCTTTTTTATCTTAATGGTCGGAAGAGTGATTCAAGCTAGTGGGGCAGGAATCATGATGCCGCTTATGATGACCGTATTCTTGACGATTTTCCCGATTGAGAAGCGTGGTACAGCGATGGGAACTGTTGGATTAGTGATCTCCTTTGCACCGGCGATTGGCCCTACCTTGTCGGGATGGATTGTAGAAAATTATCCGTGGAGAACGATGTTTATCATCATTTTACCGATCATTATCATTGATATTATTTTTGCCTACTTAGCGATGAAAAATGTAACGAAGCAGACCTTCCCTAAAGTTGATATTCTTTCGATCATCCTTTCTACCTTCGGGTTTGGAGGATTGCTTTATGGCTTTAGCAGGGCCGGAAGCATTGGCTGGGGGAATTCCCAAGTGATTATAGGATTAATCATTGGTATGATTTGCTTAACAGCGTTTATCATCCGACAATTCAAGCTCACACAGCCGATATTAGAATTTCGGGTTTTCCAATACAAAACATTTACGATTACAACGGTAATTGGAATGATTGTGTTTATGGGTTTAATCGGATCTGAAACGATTTTACCGATATACATGCAGAACATGGTCGGTTTTTCTGCCTTGGAATCTGGTTTTATGATCATGCCAGGTGCGCTTTTAATGGGGGCTATGTCTCCCATTACGGGACGTATCTTTGATAAGATTGGTGCTCGATTGCTCGCCATTACAGGATTATCGATAATGACGATTACGACATTCTTGTTAACCAATTTATCGGCAAACACGTCTTTAACCTATTTAACGGTTGTCTTTGGAATTCGGATGTTTGGTATGTCCATGGTTATGATGCCAGTAACAACAGCCGGGTTAAATCAGTTACCATTAAAATTGATTGCACACGGAACAGCTATGAATAATACGATGCGCCAAGTTGCAGCTTCCATCGGTACGGCGATTCTTGTTACGGTGATGACAAGTGCGACACTCAGTACAGGAACAGTTGAAGACCCTACCGGTCGGATTCACGGTGTTAATATGGCCTTTTGGGTAGCATCAGGACTGTCAACCGTAGGTTTACTGCTTTCTTTCTTTATTAAAAGTCCTGATAAACAAAAGAAAGAGAATAATATGTCATCTACCGAATTAAAAAAAGCGGAATCCTAGAGGTTCTGGAAGATAAAAGCTGGAATAAATCCCTCCTTCATCTGTCACACTATACGAGATGAACGGAGGGAATTTTCATGTCTAAGGGTAGTCAGAAAAAAATGAAGTGGTGGCAGCTATCCTTGCTAGGAGTTGGCTGTATTATAGGAACGGGTTTCTTTCTAGGTTCTAGTATTGCAATTAGGCAAGCAGGACCAGCAGTACTCGTTGCTTTTTTATTTGCAGCATTAGCAACTTATATTGTGTTTGATTCCTTAGCCCAGTTAACGGCAGAGCAGCCGCAAAAGGGTTCCTTTAGTGCCTACGCCAAAAAAGCGTTTGGACACTGGGCTGGCTTTAGTAATGGCTGGGTGTATTGGTCGTCGGAAATGCTCATTATGGGTAGTCAGTTGACCGCTCTGGGCATTTTTACACAATTCTGGTTTCCAAATATGCCGTTATGGTTGTTAGCAACTATCTTTGGTGTTCTCGGTCTGCTTGTTGTTTTAACAGGGATAAACGGATTTGAGCGCTTTGAAAATATATTTGCCGTCGTCAAGGTAGCGGCGATTCTGATGTTTATTATTATTGCTTGTCTAGCCTTGTTCGGGGTATTTGAAGGAGATCAAGAGCCAGCTGGAGCACCAACCACTTATGGACAATTTTTATCCAATGGTTGGATGGGACTATGGACTTCCTTTATTTATGCTTTTTATGCCTTTGGTGGAATCGAAGTCATGGGGATTATGGCAAATGAATTGAAGGATCCGAAGGAAGGACCGAAATCAGGAAAAGTAATGCTTTCCTTACTTACGACCATTTATCTTATATCGATTGGCTTAGCCCTCTACTTAGTATCATGGGATACGTTTACGACTGAAGACAGTCCTTTTGTCGTTGCATTGGAGCAATATAACCTTTCCTTCGTTCCCCATGTTTTTAACGGTGCGTTAGTGATTGCGGGATTTTCGACCATGGTTGCTTCCCTTTACGCGATTACAACAATGCTCGTCACTTTAGCAAAGGCAGGAGATGCCCCTAAGGCGTTGTCCAAAGTAGGGAAAAAGAACATTCCATATCGCGCTTTGTCTCTAACAACTTCAGGTCTAATATTATCAATCGTTGTGTCTTTGCTTCTACCGGATAAAATCTACGAATATTTAACCACGGCAGCAGGACTTATGCTTCTATATACATGGTTATTTATCTTACTAAGTTTTAGAAAGCTCATGGACTTAGCGGCCAAGGGGAAGATATTCAATGTTGTAGGGATGCTTCTTATTATTCTTGCAGTATTTGGTACCCTGTTTGATCAGGCGAGTCGACCGGGCTTCTTTATAAGTTTATTGTTTTTAGTACTTATTGGTATCGTCACACTAATGATGAAAAAGAAATGGAGAAACGAAAAACCATCCTCTGACTCCAACACTTTATGGGATAAATATGAAAAAGACTAGCTTCCTAACTAGTCTTTTTTCTTCGTATGAAAAGGACATTTATTCAAGGAGGATTGATCATCTCGTAGAAAATACTGTTTGTATTCATAATTTTCTTCGGTCCTATACACTTTGAGGTCAGGATGCGGTTCCACAGAATCGTATGCTTTTAACCTCTCCCTAATTTGTCGCTTTAATTTCTTGGACGGTGGTTTCTCCAAAAACGTATCAAACACCCAACGAGGGGTAATGGCAAACATCATATATGGAAAAAACCGACTTTGTCGGTTTTGGTGAGCAGGAGTTGCGCAAAATAAAAAGTAGCGCTCTCCATTAAAGCAGTACTCCCAAAGGGCATGATGAGGATCCTCTGGTATGTCAGCTGGCCATCTTGTCTCGTCCATTTCGTGAACCTGTTGAAGGATATCCCAATACCACGTCTCATAATCGGAGACTGAAGTCTTTTCATCACCGCTAAATCGATTAAAGAAAAGAACTAAGGACGTATTGTCGCCTATTTGGTTAGAGACCTTCCCATAGGCTTCGAGTATTTCAGCCAAGTATTCTGGTGTTTGCGGATCCTTTGGGCTAGGCAAAAAGCCGAATCGTAGCTGACCCAGATGAAATCCTTGGGTAGCAGGAATACATGGGAATTTATGCTCCTTATCCGTAAACTTTTCTTGAAAAGCATGGAATGCATCCATTCGCCAGTTTTTTTCAGAAGACTGTTCCAGTTCATTTTTTCTAAAAAGGTGCATGCAAAAGCCTCCTTCCCATGCAATGTATTACAGAAAGGAGGCCTCTGTGCCTGTCTTATAGATGAAAGATAAGCTTAACGGCTTGATAACCAAAATACACACCAAATCCGATTAGTGATAGCCCTGACAATCTAGATAACCCAATTAGTAAACGGTTGTTCATCAGCTTTCGGAAGGTACTTGCAGTGAATGCCATGGAAAAATCCCATATAATAAGTCCTAAGATGATGGCTGCACTATATAACATAATATGAGACTTATCGTATTGAGCAACCGTATTTGCTAGTACGGACCCATAAATGCCTAACCAAAATAAAATGGAGAGTGGATTCGAGACCGTTAACATGAAGCCCGTCCAAAATGTTTTCTTTGGAGAGCTTTGCGTTTTATTTCTCTTGTCTACGGTAAAAGAAGATGCTGTTGCAAAGCTTTCTATCCCGGTATAAATGAGGACAAAGCACCCAAAGGACCATAAAAAGGATTTCATGAATGGAATCTCTAAGAAATTAACGATACCGAAGTAAACGGCAACCATAAAGAGCATTTCAGCAAATAAAGAGCCTATTCCAATAAGCCAGGAGTGAAGAAACCCGTCTTTTAACCCCTTGTCCAATTGTGCGGCATTAATAGGACCGATTGGAGCAGCTAAGGATAACCCTAGAAAAATATAACTTAGAAATGTATGCATGTTGATTCTCTCCCTTAGTGTTCAACTTGTACATTTCTATTCGAGAATAGGAAGATTCATTACAACATGTACATAAAAAACTAGTACATTTGCGATGTACTAGTGATCGGTTCCTATAGGTTTTGGTGGGTTTCTTGTAGCAGGCGTAATAGATCAAGCGCACGATTTAAATCTGGACCTGAAGCTCCTTGCTGTTGCGCTTGAATGACTAAATCTTCCGCCTGCTTTAGTTCTCTTTGAGCATCTGTGTATAAAAAAGGGTTTCCTTGTGCGCTCTCTACAGTATTCCGGGCAGACTCAAGTGCATGAAGGGCTTGTTGCATGGAATCCAATTTACATCATCCTTTCTCTTCATAGGATTGGAAATAATTTTGAATTTATCCATTCGTTTTGAAGAGTATTTCGTTAAATTTTACCAACTAGAATGTTTAATTTATACTAAAGGAAGGAATACCATATAGGTAGCCCTAAAAGAAAAGGAAAAGGAGTGGAAGCAATGAGCGACGTTTTATTTACATCACATGCGACAGCAAAAGGTGGAAGAGACGGACACGTAAAATCGGATGATGGTCTTATTGACCTGAATCTAGTCAATCCTGCAGGAAATTCAGGAGGTACAGGCTCCAATCCGGAACAACTATTTGCAGCTGGTTATTCAGCCTGCTACGATGGTGCCTTAAATTTAATGGCATCCAAACAAAAGAAGGACATTGATTCAACGATTACAGCTGATGTAAGTCTTTTAAAGGATTCTTCAGATAATGGGTTTAAAATTGGTGTTGTATTGAATGTGGAAATTGGTGGAGTAAACCAGAGTGAAGCGGAAGAGCTTGCGAAAATGGCACATGACTTCTGCCCATATTCTAAAGCAACACGTGGCAATATTGATGTGGAACTGAAAGTCAAAGCTGTTTAATATACTTAAAAGAACGAGACCATTCATTCAAAGAATGGTCTCGTCTTTGTTCATGGTTTAATAAAATGTCCAGTTTCGAAGAGTAATAATGATCACTCCTCTTTATTGGAATCGTAGGTTTCATCTATTTCTTCTTTCGTTTCATTATAGGTTGTTTCAATGATCGTTAACTTTTCATCAAAGTCGTTTTGAAGTTCCTTAACTATTCGGGAAAAGTACTCTTCCAGGTGTTCAATGGTCAGGTTAAACACTTCTTGATCCATATCATGCTGGTTCTTTGCCTTGATTAAAAGGTTATTGACTTTATTTTTGTAGTTGATCAATCTTACATTCGTATCATTTTTAAGATTAATCAGGTCCACATTATCCTGGTTTTTTTGATTGATGGCATCGACAGTATGTTGGTTTCTCCAGTTGATCCATTGGACGAGGGTTTGATTCGATTTCTTGAATTCACTGACGAGCTCCTGCTGATTATTCGCCTGAATGTATCTTCCTTCTGCTGCTTCGGCCACCTTTTCCAGCTGTTTCCTTTGTTCTGAACCGACTGCGAAACCAATGACGTTGATAATCGGTTTGATATCGGTTGATACAAGATCTTCCGCAACCTGCGCAGGATCTCCGTCGCATGTCTCCTCTCCGTCTGACACTAAATAGATAACGTTAGTGTTTGCATCACTTTTTAGATCTTCAAGTGTCTTCCCTGCTTGTTTTAGTGCTGACGCAATTGGCGTCCAGCCTTTTGGATCTACACTAGCAAGTGCCTTGTCGAATTCTCCGTTGTTATATTTTTTTAGAGGATAGATTTCTTTTATACTTTTACAAGAGAGCTCCTTATCTGCGTCACTGCCTGAACCTTTATATCCATAAATGGTAAGGGATACATTCGTTTTCTCTGGCAGATTCGACACGAATTCTTTAATGGCGTCTTTTGCAATCTCCATCTGGCTTTTTCCATTTTGTTCTGCTTTCATTGATCCAGATGCATCTAAAATGATAGCTACATTTATGTTTTCCTTCACTTCTCGCCCATTTAATTTCAGTCCGCTGCCGTTTTGCAAGTCCTCTAGTGTGATTTTCCCACGGGGTAAAAAGGAAGTAAGACCGGGAAGTTCCGGGTGATAGTGGGTAAAAAGAAGATGATTGATTGCAGCAGCTCTTGTCTCAAGAGAGCTCTCCTGGTTTGAGATGGCTGAAATCTCCTGAGTGAACGTTTCTTCTTCAGAATCTGATGGTTCATTATCTTCTCCCCACCATTCTCCGGTCACTGCTTCTTCTGCTTCTTTTAAAGAGGATGGATATTGAAAAGAAGCGTCGGCTTGAAGGGCAGTTGTTGTTTCTTCATCATCCTTGTTTTCCTTTGTCTGTTTTTCTCCGGTTTCTTGATCATTCGTTTGCTTCTTAGAAGATGATTGAGTACTATTCTCACAGGCTGCAAAGACCAATAAGCAAACAATCATCACTAGCAGCTTCCAAGCTTTCATTCGTCATTCCTCCATACATATAATTCATCCTTTTCTATCATACTTGAGCCCTGTAAAGGAGTAAATAAGTAGGAAATAAATAGGAAATTCGACATAGGAACAGAGATAGTTCTCAATAACCGGGATGTTAGAAGGTCTTGAAAACGATATGAATCCTCATCAAGAAAAGGAATGGCTTTTGTGAATCAGGAAGCTCGCTGACTTATTCACTTGGTGAATGAAAACATGGATTATGATAGAATACGTTCGAATCATCTATGCGACTATGGTCGTTTGATTTTAATCTTGATAAACATTGTAAAAAATTGTATTCAGTTTACTGGCCAAGGAACTATATATCTTCAAGGGAAAAAGGATATAAAAGGATGAGTATAGAAGTCGAAGATAGAGGGATTGGAATGGATCCTGGAAATTTAATCCGTTTGGGAGAAGTTTTTTAAAGTTGATGTTTCATGGACGAATACAACTTATGGTGAGTTTGGGTTAGGATTATCCATTGAAAACAACTAGTGTTCAGTTGCATGACAGACATATTGAATGGAAGGGTCTGAAAGGGGAAGGGGGCAACCTCTATAATAGATTTGCCACTCTCTAAAGGAGGATTAACATGAAAGATTACGCTAGGTTCTTATTTATTGGGGACAGTATTACAGATTCTAATCGAATAGAAGACGAAGAAGGTATTGGTTTTGGATATGTACGGAATATTAAAAACCATCTCATCCTGACCTATCCAGAAAAGTCGTTGGAAGTCTTAAATAAAGGAGTCAGTGGAAATAAAATCACAGAACTGGAGGAGAGGTGGGAAAAGGATGTGTTAAGTCATCAGCCAGATTATTTGAGCATTTCCATTGGGGTAAACGATGTTTGGCGCCAGCTAGATAGTCCTCGTAAGGAACAAGTAACGCCAGAAAAGTTTTTAAAGATATACACACATTTGTTGGATCAAGTTAAAGGAAAAACGAATGCCGATATCATTCTTATGGAACCAACCATACTGCAGGAAGACATTGATTCGGAGGGCAATCAAAAACTGAGAGAGTATGTGCAAATTGTCCAAGAACTGTCTAAACACTTTGACACAATCTTGGTTCCGACTCATCAAGCTTTCATTAACTTCTTATCGGTCAACCAAAAGACCCCATTAACGACAGACGGGGTACATATGAATTCGGTTGGGGACATGTTAATGGCTCGTACGTGGGTCAGTGCTTTTCATGAGAAGGTAGGCTGGTAATCCATGTTCAAATTACGGCAAGCTAATGAGATGGACTTCACTAGCATAAACCACCTATTAAATCAGGAATATGGCACAGGGATGGATTGGAAGGACAAAGCTCTTATCCAAACGATTGTGGTGGAAGACCAGGGTGAGCTGGTAGCTTTTACACCTATCCAGTTCGCAAAAGATAGTTTTTATCTTCCTTATTTTTTTGTGAAAAAGGAATACATCCGGAAAGGAATTGCTCAGCATCTATTTGAAAAGGTGAAGAAGCTAGCGAGAGCGAATCAAGTTACAACCATTCAAATGGCAATCAATCTATTCGATGAAGAAACGATTCATTACTATAAAGAAAGACTCGTTATGGAACGTGAAGGTAAACTTCTCGTCATCTGAGTTTGAAAAGGGGAGAGAAGGGTGCAAAAAATATTAACGATTGGTGCTGGAAGGATGGCCCAAGCAGTCATATCTGGTATTCTACAGCAGGAGGAAGAAACCTTTCAGGTAATAGTGAGTAACCGTGATAATCTTGAAAGATTAGCTCAGGTGAAGGAAAGCTATGGAGTGGAAACGACCGATAATTGGAAGAAACATCTGACAAGCTCGGATATTTTATTTTTGGCGATTCCACCTAGGGAACAAGAGAATCTCTTGAAGGAAGTATCCCCTTATATAACAAATCAACTAGTATTCAGTGTGGCCGCAGGAGTTGGAGTAAAAGAATTAGAAAACCAGCTTCCAGATGGAACAGCGGTTGCTTGGGTGATGCCGAATACGGCTGCGGAGATAGGACAATCGATGACCTTGTATGCCTTAGGACAGCATGTGAAAGAAATGCACAAGAATACATTAGAAACAATCTTACGTGGAATTGGTCCTGCTCAGCTTGTGTGTGAAGAGCAACTCCATGCCCTAACACCGATTACCGGAAGTGCCCCAGCCTTTGTTTATCAAGTAGCAGAAGCGTTAGGGAAAGTCGCAATGACAAAAGGAATAGAGGAAGACGTCGCCCGAAAACTTGTTTCTCAAATGATTTTGGGATCGGCACAAATGCTTTCTTCGGGTCAAACGCCCAAGGATTTGATGGATCAAGTCGCTACACCAGGTGGATCAACTGCTGCTGGTTTAAAGGTATTACAAGTGGAAGGAATTGAAGACATGTTTGAAAAGGCTATAGAAGCGTGTTTGGATAAAAATAAACAGGTCTATTAAAAAACTCGGGGATATCCCCGAGTTTTTTGCTAAGATTGATCATCTGGCTTATGGGTTTCGGTAGGCACATTCGGTGCTGCTACTTGTGCTAGGTTTGAATTAATTTTCGATTCGCTTTTCGCTGCAACGTTATCTAACATCCCTTTTAAGTCAACCCCAGATACATCCTTTAATGTTTCCGGTAATTGGCTCATTAGCTTCGTTACATAGCTGCTCATTCTTGTCGCGCCATCCCCTTCGCCGTTTCCGTGATCTACTACCGTCACTTTATCAATCGAGCGAACAGGATCGGCAATTCTACCGGCAAAATCAGGAAGCATGTTGATAATCATTTCTAAAATTGCTGCTTCGCCATACTTTTCCATCGCCTCGGCGATTTTCTCTTTGGCTTCCGCTTCGGCAAGACCTTTCATTCGAATAGCCTCTGCTTCTGCTTCCCCGTCTAAGCGGATTTCTTCCGCCTCCGCTTCGGCATTTTTCACGCGAGCGACTTTATCGGCTTCTGCCTTTTGTTCTGCCGCATAACGTTCAGCCTCTGCTTTTTTGGAAATTTCTGCTTCGTACTGGCGCTGTTTACGTTCTACCTCACGAGAATCGATTTCAATTTGTTTGTTTTTTTCGACGAGTTGAATGTGCATTTCCTCTTGTTTGACTTGCTGTTGTGCTTTGGCTTCTTGAAGCTTATATGCCATGTCCGCTTCTGCTTTTGCCGTATCTTGATCACGTTTATAGGAAGCTACCTTCAACTCTTTTTCTTTCGTTGCTTCCGCAATATGTGTTTCACTTAATAATTCCGCACTCTTACCTTCGCGTTCTGCTTGGGCTTTTTGAATCCGGGCATCACGAATAGCGTTGGCTTCTGCGATTTGAGCGTCACGCTTTACCTCTGCAATACGTGGCTTCCCTAATGCTTCTAAGTATCCATTTTCATCTTGGACATCTTTGATTGTGAAGGAAACGATTTGTAGCCCCATTTTCTTTAAATCAACTGCGGCTTGTGTTTGAACCTCTTGAGCAAAGCGCTCTCGATTTTTATAGATTTCTTCGACCGTCATTGTCCCAAGGATGGCTCTTAGATGCCCTTCTAATACTTCTTGAGCTTCTTTTCTTAGCTCGGAATTATCTTTTCCTAGGAATTGCTCCCCAGCTGTTGCAATGCCTTCGGTTGTGCTTTGAACCTTAATAATAGCCGTTCCATCTGCCATAACCGGTACGCCATTTTCCGTGTAAACGTTCGGTGTGGAAATATCTAAGCTATGAGAGCGAAGGCTTAACTTTTCAGACTGCTGGAAGACAGGAACAACAAATGTACCGCCACCACGTACAATTTTAATCCCACTTCCGTCTTCGGATCGATGTACATTTTTATTACCTAAGAAGCTTCCTGTTACAATCATTGCGTCATCTGCACCAACGGTTTTATAACGAACCGCAAATAAAATAGCAAACGCAAGAAGAACGCCAACTACAGCACCAATTACAATAAGAAAATCCATCCAATTCCCCCTAGTTAAAATCTTTTAATTCGGAAACATACATAATTTGATCTTTTACTTCGATGACGACAATGTTCGTCCCTTGTGGGATGTCTGTTTCATCAAAGCTTTTGGCTGTTTCACTTCTGCTACCATTTGGTAGCTGTATAAACACTTCACCCATCCCTTGAGCAGGTATGGAAGTTATGACCTCTCCCATTTTTCCTTGTAAGTCATAAACGGAAATAGCATTAGAAGATTCAGCTTGAGACATTGGAATGATTAAGAAATAATACAGAAGAAAATAAGCGCAAATTCCAATGAAAGCACTGATGATAAGTACGAGGAGAGTACTCGCTTCGGTGTACTTGGTCAGCAAGACACCAGAACCAGCAATCACAGAGAGAGTTCCAAATAATAGGAGAGGATTAAAGAGTTCTCCTAACCCATCTAACAATCCGTCTAACAGGTTACCTAAAAATAAAAAGATGATAGCGATAGCTAAGCTACCCCATAACAACCACCAATAGATTTGTAGTGCATCAATAAATATCACCTCCAAGTTTAGTTACTAGTATCACAATATGTATTACGAATGAGAAACATTAAAGGTTCCATATAATTGGAAAATTAAGCGCAAAAAAAGAGAGACTAAAAGCCTCTCATCTGTCTTCCTTTACACGCCTGTCCAGCTGGATTCCATCTCAATACCAGCGGCATCGAAGGTTGCATACACCGGACAACGTTGATTGGTTTCTTTTTGTAATTGGGCTATTCTTTCCTCAGGCTCACTCGTTTTGACCTTTGCATCGAGTGTAACCTTAGAGAAATACGGTTGAACATCTGCTTTTCCTGCCAAACCTCTCGGGTCATAGTTTGCTTTAATATCGAAATGGATAGATTGTAGGTCGAAATCCATTTCATTTGCCACTAGGTTAGCGACGGCATTTTCACAGCCTGCAAGAGAGGTTAATAATACTTTCAGTGGATCTGGTCCAGCGTCATGACCCCCTTCAGAATATGGTTCATCAATGACTACTGTGTGGTCTCCCGTATGCATAATCGTTTGAAATCCAACGGTGCTTCCATGTACATGTATTTCTTTGTTATCAAGCATTCCGTGTCTCCTTTCCATAATTTCATCTTATGTTTTTCTATTTCCCAGCAGTTTATCCATTATAATTTCACGTTAGAGTGAAAAGTTATATCGATTATATAGTAGTATTTATGAGTATTTTATAGTTATTAAAAGTTAAATTGATTTAATTAAAATATTTGTGGAAATATGGGCTTAAATCGAATATAATGGCTTAGAAATGCAATTATTAAATTACTTCTAGGAGGAGTATTTTTTGAAAAAGTTCGTATCTTTTTTAGTGGTTGGTTTATTTTTAGTACAGGTCATGTTACCGACAATTGCAAAGGCGGCACCAAATGAAACAGAATTAAACGAGTATTTAACAACTTTGGGTTGGACGAAAACACAACTAGAAACGTACCTTCTGGATGAATATGATTCAACGTTAGCTGATTTTAGTACAATGGAAGAATTGGAGTTATTTTTAGGAGAGATCGTTACACCAGAAACATTACAAGCATTACTAGCTGATTATGGATTAACAGAGGTTGAATTCAATCAAGTACTAGCAGACAATGGATTAACGATTAACGATTTCAAATTTATTGATGATGTAGATTGGTTCTTAATGGAACAAGGGTATGTGAGTGGATCGTACGAAGAACTGCTGACGGTTATCAGTGATCTATTTGGATTATCGGACACAGAAATTGAGAAATTAACTGCACATTTAGATAGTATTGCTGTGGATGCGGATTTTGAAAAGAAACTAATGGAGATTTCTGCGCAATTAGAAAGTATGTCATCCTTTGAATCAGCATCTGATTTAACAGAACAGCAAAAGCAAGACTTCGTGAATGCGTGGAATGAATTATTAAGCTTGTTTGAAGTCCAAGCTAATTATTATTTAGATAAAGATGGTGTGACCACACCTGTTACAATGGCACAATTGGTGGAAATGGACGACACAGATGGAGCGTCCTTAGTGATTGAAATTTTCGACTTAGATGGGAACTTCCTTGCAGATCTCGTTTTGACAGCAGATATGTTCGGTTCAGATCTCATTGAAGAGGTAACTTCTGCACCGTCCACTCCTGTGACGAAAACAGAAGATGGTGGAAAGCTACCAAACACGGCGACTAGCAATGCTAACTGGATTCTTTTCGGACTTGTACTTGTTGGGGCAGGACTTTTCGTTAGTCGTAAGCGAGTAATGTCAGACAAATAAGGGTGATCCAACTTGCATAAGCGAACGTGGAAGGTCATTTCCATCCTGTTAGTGATTACAGGTATTATCGTAGTTGGCTGGAACTGGATGGCATATTTCTCGTTCCAGTCAGCGGAGAAGGACATTCCGAAAGTGGAAGCGAAAGCTCCAGAAAAGAAAAAGGAAACAAACGGAGTACAACCGTTATACGATAAGGCACCTAAGATTGGGGAAACGATTGGCACGCTCTTCATCCCGAAGATTGACGCGACTTTACCTATTGTTCACGGTACCGATGAAGATGAATTAGAAAAAGGTGTTGGGCATTATGCAAACAGCGTCTTGCCAGGAGAGCGTGATAATTCAGTCCTCTCGGGTCATCGAGATACCGTTTTTCGTAAACTTGGGGAGGTTGAAGAAGGGGACATTTTAGTCGTGACGACAAGCGCGGGGGAATTCACGTATAAGGTGACAGAAACCCGGATTGTGGATAAAGATGATCGAACGGTAATTGTTCCATCACGTAAACCAATTTTAACTGTCACTACCTGTTATCCCTTCAATTTTATTGGAGATGCACCGGATCGATTTATTGTACAGGGGAATTTAATTCAATCGGAAACTTAGAAGAAAAGGCTTGGATATCCAAGCCTTTTTTGAATTTTAAGATTCTTTTGCTGAAAATAAGCTTTATTTTTGATGTATAGCGGAACAGATGTCCTTGAAAAAGATATAATTGTACTTTCGCTTCAATAGTGGAATCAAAGTCCTTTTAACTAGTAGACATAATAATTAGACTTTGTTCGTTTTATGAACTTAATCCAATACATATTTGTCTCGCGCAGCACCTAATCCAAACCCAATCATGAGTATGGTGATCAATAAAATGGTAATAATAGGTGCTGTCCAGGAATGGGTGAGGTCAAACAGAAAACCGATAAAAATAGGTCCGCATGCCGCTAGCAAATACCCGATAGACTGAGCCATTCCTGAAAGTTCCGTCGCTTGTCTGGCATCAGCTGCTCTCAAACCTAAAAATGTAAGAGCAAGGCTTATACTAGCACCTAAAGTAATCGCAATAAAGGTGATACAGACCATTAACCAACCGAAGGAAGGTCGAGTAAGAAGACCACTATAGCCAATCAGTGCACAAATACCAATAATCCAAATAATTGCATGTTGTTGCTTCCATCGATTTGCTAAAATAGGGGCAAGGAACGTAAATGGTAAGCTTATAAACTGTAAAGCGGAAACTAACCATCCTGATGTACTCATGGAATAACCGAAATCCAAAAGTATTTCGGGTAGCCAGGATATCGTGACATAGAACAAAAAGGACTGAAGTCCCATAAATAATGTAACTTGCCATGCCAAAGCTGACTTCCATAATGCTACAATAGAAGTAGGTGGAATGCTCGGCTTTGCATATTGGTTTTGATCACGAAAGACGAAGAACCAAAGAATGAGTCCAACAACGGTCAAGATGCCCCAACTTAATAAGGCGCGTTGCCAGCCAAGATCTAGACCCAATGAAAGTGGTACACTTAACCCGGAGCCTAAGGCAGCAAATATGGCCATACAAGTTGTGTACATACTAGTCATCAGACTGACATTGTCGGGAAATTTCTCTTTAATGAGACCTGGCAAAAGTACATTACATATCGCAATTCCTAAACCGACGAAAGTGGTACCAACATAAAGTGTAAAAGAATGGGAAACCGATCGAGTACTTATTCCAATTAATAGAATAAGGAGGCCGATAAAGAGCGTTTTTTCAATTGTGAATCGGTGACCTAATCTAGGTGCAATTGGCGACATAAAAGCAAAAGCTAATAAAGGAAGGCTTGTAATTAGGCCAGCACTCCAATTTGATAAACCGATGTCATCTCGAATTAATCCGAGAACTGGACCTACTGATGTAATAGCAGGTCTTAAATTAAAGGCAATCAGTAAGACACCTGCAAGTAAAAGAAGAGAAGATGCTCGACTTTCTTGAGAATCTAGCATAAAAACCGTCCTCGCATTATATATTTTGAAAAACACATGATAAAGTATAGAGGAACATAAAAAAACCCGCAAATGTGGGATATATAATAACTAAAGCAATATAAAGGGTGAATGGGATGGGAAATAAAGCGAAAAAAGAATTTCTTTCATGGATTAAGTCCATGGCAATTGCCGTTATAATAGTCATTGTATGTAGACAGTTTTTGTTTACCCCCTCCGTGGTGAAAGGGGAATCGATGATGCCGAACCTTCATGACGGAGATCGAATTATTCTAAGTAAATTAGGAGATGTAGAGCGATTTGATGAAATTGCGTTTCACGCTCCGGACTCGAAGGATAATTATGTGAAACGGGTTATTGGTCTACCAGGAGATTCTTTAAAGGTTATAAATGATACATTATACATTAATGGTGACGAATATGAGGAGCCTTATCTTGAAAAGTATAAGGAACAGCTTCCGCCTGGACAGGCGCTAACCTATGATTTTACGCTAGAAGAAGTGACTGAGAAAGAGGTCGTTCCAGAAGGGTACTTGTTCGTTATGGGAGATAATCGTATGATTAGCAAAGATAGCCGGTACTTTGGGTTAATCTCCATGGATTCCGTAATTGGGGACGTGCAATTCCGTATTTGGCCATTAGATTCTATTGGAATTCCTAAGTGAAAATAACTTCCGAGCATATTAAATTTGAAGAAGGCTCAACGCTGGTTGAGTCTTTTTCTATTTTCTAAAGAAGGGTGAGTATCTATGCGACTTTGGCATGAAAGTTTAATCTCTCAGTTACCCAGACAGCAATTATTAGGGCAACATCGTGAATGCTGTGCATTACGTGGTAAAGGTTGGGGAAAGCCTCATTCTACTGTAAATTATGTATTTGTTCATTCTCCTCAAAAGCTATTTCATTACCATGAACTGGTGATGGAAGAAATGGAGAGAAGAGGTTATAACGTAAACCCACTATGGATGGATCCTTATTATCGTGGACAGGTTATGGAGCCGTACGAATCAGTAGATGAGATAGAGAGGTCGATTCCTGTTTATGAAGAACACGATGATGTCTATCTACAAGAATGTCTAGGTAATTTGGAAGAAAAGGGAATATATCTAAATAGAAGAAATGATTAATAAAGGTAGAAATGAGTCATAATAATCCCAGCTAATAAAAGAAGGGTTTATACACCCTTAAGAAAGGTGATTATTATGGATTATCATACTTACCATCCTGGAGATATTGTGTACGTTATTATTCGAAATCCGCATGCCCAAGGAGTCGCGAATGTTCAAGAAGCTGCGGTTGTAAACCATCCGGAAAAACCGGGTGAGTTGGCTTTATTCCTGTATGAAACGTATTATCCGTTAACAGACGAAGTTGCGGTTTTTACAAACGAAGCGGAAGCAAACCAAGAATTCGAGTCTATTTTTGGTACCCCTGAAATTGAGGACTATTATGGTTAAGCCATTTGTTCCACAATTAGTTTATTTTGAACCGAAGGCACTAGATTTTCCTTTAGGAAAAGAGCTCTATGAAAAATTCGAGAAGATGGGACTCGAAATAAGACAGACTACGTCTCACAACCAAGTCAGAAACCTTCCTGGGGATAATGATTTTCAACGCTATCGGACAGCTAAGTCAACGTTGGTCGTAGGGGTGCGTAAAACGCTAAAGTTTGATACGTCCAAGCCATCAGCTGAATATGCTATTCCATTTGCAACAGGCTGTATGGGGCATTGTCATTATTGTTACTTACAAACGACAATGGGAAGTAAACCATACATACGAACGTATGTAAATACAGATGAAATTCTAGATTCAGCGGATAAATACATGGAAGAGAGAGCGCCCGAAGTGACGCGGTTTGAAGCTTCCTGTACTTCAGATATTGTTGGCGTAGATCATCTGACCCATACGTTGAAACGAGCCATCGAGCATTTTGGCAAGTCGGACAAGGGAAGACTGCGGTTTGTAACGAAATTTGCTCATGTCGATCATTTGTTAGATGCGAAACATAATGGGAGAACCCGGTTTCGGTTTAGTATGAATGATGATTATGTCATTAAGTATTTTGAACCAGGCACTTCCCGATTGAAAGAAAGAATCGAAGCAGCGCGTAAAGTGGCGGAAGCCGGTTATCCTCTTGGCTTTATTATCGCCCCAATCTACCTTCACGAAGGCTGGAAGGAAGGATATGGGGAAATGCTAGAACATTTATCAGACTCCCTTCCGGAACATGCGAAGGATGGCTTAACATTTGAGTTGATTCAGCATCGCTTTACCCAACCTGCGAAACGAGTGATTCAAAAAAACTACCCAATGTCGAAGCTAGAATTAGATGAGTCCAAACGGAAATGGAAGTGGGGAAGGTACGGAATTGGAAAGTATGTTTATAAAGATGAAGAACAGGAAGATATAAAGGATACGTTAGGTAGTTATATTGAAAAATTGTTTCCAAAGGCGAAAGTTGAATATTTTACGTAAAAACAAGCTGAAAGGGCTTGTTTTTTCTATGTGAAACAATATGTAGTAAAATTTGGAGGTGGGGTGAAAGGGAGTAGATAAGAATGGGCGATTATATAATGGATTTGCGAAAATCTGTCGGTCATCAACCTTTAATTATGGTTGGATCTGGTGTAATGGTCATACGTAATGATAATGAGCTATTGCTCCAGTTGCGATCAGATACAAAAGACTGGGGAATCCCAGGAGGAGCGATGGAGTTAGGCGAAAGTTTAGAGCAAACGGCTAGACGGGAACTATTAGAAGAAACCGGATTGCAAACCAAAGACCTTCAGTTTGTGACGATGATTTCTGGTCAAGATTTATATTACAAGTATCCGAATGGGGATGAAGTGTATAACGTCATTGCTATTCACAAAGCAACAGAGGTAGAAGGGGAAATAAAAATGGAAGACGGGGAGAGCTTGGACTTACGCTATTTTCCACTTCATCAGCTACCGGTTAACATCCAATCGATTTCGAGAAAAATGATAGAAGCTTTTCAAGCGTGTAACATAATGCAAAGATAAACCGTATATAGCTAGTACATGAGATTGATTTTTCATTTTGCTAAACTATAGATAATAGGATAGGAGGTAGTTAGTTATGAGATTATCGGATAAGAAAGTTTTATCTTTTGTAAGTGATGATTTTGAAGATTTGGAGCTATGGTATCCCATTTTAAGACTTCGTGAAGAAGGGGCAACCGTTCATCTTGCGGGTGAAAAAGCTAACCATACGTACATTGGGAAATATGGGGTCCCTGCGGAAACAGATATGGCATTCTCTGACATGAAAGCAGAAGAATATGATGCGGTACTTGTGCCTGGAGGATGGGCACCGGATAAACTTAGAAGGTATCCTGAAGTTCTAGAATTTGTCCGCTCGATGGATGAATATGAAAAGCCGATTGGACAAATTTGCCACGCAGGCTGGGTCTTGATCTCAGCAGACATTTTGAAAGGGAGAAAGGTCACCAGCACGCCTGGGATCAAAGATGATATGACCAATGCTGGAGCCACCTGGTATGATGAGGCGGTTGTCGTGGACGGACATATTGTGTCTAGCCGTCGTCCACCAGATTTACCTCCGTATGTAAAGGAATTTGCCAATTTACTTGCGGATTAATGGATTAGGATGCCCTCTCCTGGAGGGTATTCTTTATTCGCTAGAAGAGTTGAAATTTTAGCAAGAAGAAACTCGACGAAGCAAAAATTTTTAAGTCCCAAGTATAAGGGCAACTAAGGCTTAGTCTGCGCTTAAAGGCTTGGCTTCGCCAAGTTTTCTTTATGATATGGAGGGGGTATGGAAATGGACCTATTAATATGGATCCTAATTATTGCTTGTTTTGTACTTAGTTTTGTAGGAATCGTGTTCCCAATCATTCCTGGAACACTAGCTCTTTGGGCAGGGTTTCTGTTGTATGTATTTTTGATTCATTCTGGAGAGCTTTCGGTTATATTTTGGATTGCGATGGTGCTCCTAACGATCTTGCTGTTTGCTGCTGACTTAATTGCCAATAGCTACTATGTTAAAAAATATGGAGGAAGTAAATGGGGAGAACGAGTTGCTGGAGTAGCGGTGATTGTGGGATCTTTTATCATTCCGCCATTTGGTATTATCATCATTCCATTTGCCGCCGTATTTGTGACTGAGCTTATACAAAAACGAACGACTCAAGAGGCATGGAAAGCATCGTTAGGCTCGTTAATTGGGTTTTTGAGCGGTTCAGTAGCCAAAGTAGTGATTCAAGTCATGATGATTATTTGGTTCTTGGTTGAGGTATTTTGGTTATGATTAGTTCCTAGATGAATGGAGGAATGTAAAGTGACGATCGCAACAGCATTGAGTATCGCAGGATCAGCCGCCCATGGTAGTGCAGGCATTCAGGCAGATTTAAAAACCTTTCAAGAGCGAGATGTGTATGGGATGGCAGCTATTACAGCTATCGTTGCTAAAAATCCAGTGACAGATTCATCTATATTTAAGCAATCGGTGGAAGCCATTCAAGCTCAGTTCTATACTGCAACAAAAAACGTTGGTGCTGATGCTTTAAAAACAGGCATGTTGTTTTCAACCGAAATTATCGAATGTGTTGTAGATCTTTTGGAAAAGGAAAGAGATAAACCTTTGGTCGTTGATCCAGTAATGATCGGAAAGATGGGATCCCAGCTTTTACATGATGATGCTATAAACGTGATGAAAGAAAAGCTCTTTCCATTGGCTACGATCATAACACCAAATCGCTTTGAAGCAGCTAAATTAACTGGAAAGGAAAAACTGAGCACTATTGAAGAATTAAAGGATGCTGCAAAAGCATTACATCAGTTTGGACCTTCCTTTGTTGTTGTGAAGGGTGGATCTATTGGTGACGAAGCCATCGATATCCTGTACGATGGTCACCTATGTATAGAGTTGTCGGAAAAAAGTGTGGATACCATTCATACAAGTGGAGCTGGCTGTAGTTTTTCTGCAGCTATTACTGCAGAGTTGGCAAAGGGTGAGACAGTCCAACATTCCGTAGATCTAGCTAAAAAGTACGTCACAGCTGCTATCCATCATGCATTATCGTTTGGTAAAGGAGTTGGGTCTACCTATCACGCAGCCTACCGGAAATATTCAAATCTTTAATAAAGTACAAATGGTAAGGAAAAATTTACAATCAGATTGAATCCTTTTGAAATGTCAGACGTATTCATTAAGGGAAGAAAATTTGGAGGAGGAATTACAGTGAAAAGAACAGTAGAATTTGTATTAACCATCATTGGCGCTGTATTGTATGGAATCTTAGCTGCTTTCGGAGGGCTTTTAAAATGGATACAAGGAAATGAGCAAGTTATGACCGACTTCGAAAATGCACTTGAAGAGGATCCTACCTTAAGCGAAACAGGCACAGATGTAGGAACAATCATGGATGCCATGAATACAGGAGCAACGACGATTTTAACCGTATCTATTCTTGTAATCGTATTAGGAATCATAGCTTTGTTCCTATTGAAAGGTAATAAAAAACCAATAGCTGCCGGAATCATTCTTATTATAGCTGGTGCTGGATCTGTATTCTTTACATATGGGCTTGGGCTGTTTGGAGCCATTTTCTATGTAATTGCAGGAATTATGGCTGTAGTAAGAAAACCAAAAACGTTAATCGAATAGAGAAGTGGGGATGTTCCCCACTTTTTCCAAAAGAGGAACTGGAGGTGCTTGTGTGACAGAAGCAGCAATGAAAATAGTTAATTTAAAGAAAAATATCGGAAAGAAACAAATTATTAAAGGGTTAGATTTTGAGATATATCCAGGAGAGGTATTTGGATTTCTCGGACCAAACGGTGCGGGAAAAACAACCACAATCCGTATGATGGTAGGCTTAATGGGGATTACAGAGGGCGATGTTCTCATTCAAGGCAAAAGCATTAAAACAAGTTTTAAAGATGCAATCCGCCATGTCGGGGCTATCGTAGAAAACCCAGAAATGTATCCATTTATGTCGGGCTGGAAAAACCTATTACATTATTCTAGGATGATTCCAGGGATTACGAAAGAGCGAATTCAAGAAATTATTTCTTTAGTTGGTCTAGAAAAAGCGATTCATGAAAAAGCAGGTAGGTACTCTTTAGGGATGCGTCAGCGACTTGGAATTGCCCAAGCTCTCCTACATAACCCATCCATCCTAATTTTGGATGAACCTACGAATGGATTAGATCCATCCGGAATTAGAGAAATCAGACAATACATACGAAATCTAGCAGAAAAAGAGAATGTTGCGGTCATCGTATCCAGCCACCTTCTATCGGAAATGGAAATGATGTGTGATCGAATTGGGATTATCAAAAATGGTGAAATAATTGCCATTGAATCGGTGAAGGATGCCGTTGGAGAATCGGATATGAAAGAAGTATCTCTAGAAGCGGAGCCAATTCAAGAAGCACGTTCCTATTTAGAGCAACGAGAGCTTAAATGGAAAGATAGCGAAAGCGGTCTCCTATTTAACGTGAAAAGAGACGATATTCCAAGTGTGGTAAAAGGGTTAGTGGAACAAGGTGTTCAAATTTATAGCATTCAGGCTCAACGATCCACGCTTGAGGATAAATTCTTAACATGGATAGGGGAGAATACGATTGAGTAATTTTTTAAAACTACTAGTCAATGAACAAATTAAACTCTACGTTCGAAAATCTACGTGGGCGATGTATATTTTACTTGCTGTCGTTATTATCGGTTTAGCTACTATCGCTCAGATTTATGGAACATCAACAGAGGAGTATGGCGATGATTGGAGAACAGAGTTAAAAGAGGAAAATAAGCAATTAGCTAAGGACATTGAAGAAATATCTGGTGAGGAATTTGCTGATGCTGCTGTTGAGATTAATCAAGAAATAATTGACAAGAACAATTATCACTTAGAGCATGACATTAAACCAGCTCTATACGATGGTTGGCAGTTTGTATTAGAAAATCAATATCTAACATCTATACTAAGCTTGTTTACGATTATTGTAGCTGCAGGTATTGTAGCTAGTGAATTCAGATGGGGGACGATAAAACTTTTACTGATACGCCCAGTATCTAGGCTGAAAATTTTATTATCTAAGTATGTATCTGTTTTACTATTTGCGTTGACAACCCTTCTCTTTTTGCTTCTATTTTCTTTAATTGTAGGTAGTATTTTCTTTGGATTTAGGGGAATTAATCCGGAGATTGTCCAAATGGGTAATAATGGATTTGAACAGGTTTCCTTAATAGGAGAAATTGTAGAAGGATACGGTTTTAAACTTGTCACACTAGTCATGATGGCGACATTTGCCTTTATGATTTCTACGATTTTCCGAAACAGTGGTTTTGCGATCGGCTTAGCCATTTTCCTAATGATGGCTGGTAATTCCATCAAGGGAGTGTTATCTCAATACGATTGGTCAAAATATGTATTGTTTGCGAATACAGATTTGACCCAATATACAGATGGGCACACACCATTTATGGAAGGAATGACATTAACGTTCTCGATCGTCGTTCTTCTTGTCTACTACTTAGTCTTTATGGTGCTGTCCTGGATTTCCTTCACGAAACGAGATGTAGCTGGACATTAAAGAAACACTCCGATCTGAATGTCAGATTGGAGTGTTTTTGATTGGGAATGTTAGCGCACTGCGCAGCGATTAGGACCTGCTTCAATTGTTTGCCATTCACTTTGATCTGCAGATTGTTGCCCCATATTGATTTTTCGTATTTGTTGGTAACTGTTTGGTTGGTCTGGTAGATTGTTGGCCACCATATTTTCAAATGCTTGGTAGCTTTCCAAGTTTAAGCGGTAATTGGAATCGTAGATAGAGTTTTTAGTGGCGTAAACAGCGCCATTTTCTTTGAGCTCGTCAAGCGAACTAAAGTGTGTTGGAAGTATGTGTACTTCATGTGGGATTGATGGAATCGTATCGTATAAAGATTTGTATAGTAAGGATGTCCATTCGTTTGCTTTTCCTGCTAAATCAGGTCTGCCGATAGATTGAATGAATAGAGTGTCACCAGTTAACAAAAACTGATTATCGATGAGAAAGCTCGTACTTCCGATGGTATGCCCTGGTGTATGAACAGCTCGGATAGAAACGGTTGCGTTGTGGAGTGAAAAAATAGTCCCATCTTCTAGTAAGGCATGGTCAAATTGCACGTGCTCCTCTTCTGGTGGGAACCAGTAGGTAGCCCCAACTTCTTCTGCAAGCATTCTTCCACCTGAAATATGATCGGCATGGAGATGAGAGTCGATTACGTCTTTGATTATAATGCCATGCTCATTGGCAAATGACAGATAAACGTCGACCATCCTGCTAGCATCTATCACAACTGCTTCTTGACCAGAGACAATCATATAGGACAAACAGCCTTTTCCCATACGAACAAATTGATAGATGGCTCCACTCTGTTGTAAGTCAGCTACCTTAATTGGTTGCAGATGTTCTCCCCATGCTCCCATACCACCGACCAAGTATGTAACATGATCCATTCCTTGCTCTCGTAGAATGGCAGTGGCTTTCTGCGCGGAAATTCCTTTGTAACAAACGACATAGACTGGTTTATCACTTGGTAGCATTGTCATGACTTGTTCCGGGTTCTCTTGAATTTCCGATAATGTTTTATGGACAGAGTAAATTTGCTCGCCTTCAATGGCCCAGTCGTGTACATCGTTCTCTCGTCTAATGTCCAACAAATGTATCTCTTCCTGGCGAATGATTTTATGGACGAGTTCCTGGACTTGAATCGGTTCTAAACTCACTTATCTTCCTCCTCTCAAAAAAATTATATCTATCTCTATACATTTTAACAAATGAATATGAATTTATAATTAAAATTAGGAGTCTAATCAAGCCCTTTTGTGTTAATCTAAAGTATAGGTTTTCTTGAATTTTCTTTATTCTTGCAAGGGTAGAGAAAGACGGGATCCAGTCGTTTTTTAACAGAAAGGGTGTTTGGGAATGGCAAAGAAGAAAGTCGGAATCATTTATGGTGGGAAATCTGCGGAGCATGAAGTATCCTTGCAATCCGCCAAAAATATCGTGGATGCAATTGATAAAGAAAAATACGATGTGGTTTTAATTGGTATAGATAAACAAGGAAAATGGCATCTAGGAGATCCTTCTAGCCATTTATTAAATGTAGAAAATCCTAAATTAATTTCTTTAAACAAATCCAATAAAGGCGTTGCTTTAGTTCCTGGAGAAAGTCAAAAGCAACTTGTTAGCCTTTCGCAAGAGGAAGGATTGGATCAGTTGGATGTGGTCTTCCCAATCGTCCATGGAACCCTTGGAGAAGACGGAAGTATGCAAGGGATGTTAAGAATCGCGAATATCCCGTATGTGGGCTCCAACGTATTAGGATCCGCTGTATGTATGGATAAAGATATTGCAAAACGTTTGCTTAAAGGTGCTGGCATATCTGTAGCTAACGGAGTGGCAGTTTCTAAGCATCAAAAGGATAGTATTCAATATTCTGTTTTGGAGAAAATGTTAGGCTTACCAATGTTCATTAAGCCAGCAAATCAAGGCTCATCTGTTGGAGTTAGTAAAGTTCGCAATGAGGAAGAATTTCACCAAGCGATTGATGAAGCCTTCCAATACGATCATAAACTCATTATCGAAGAAGCAATTGTTGGCCGAGAGGTGGAATGTGCGGTACTTGGAAACGAGTATCCGAAAGCGTCGATCCCAGGTGAGATTCTTCCACAAAGCGATTTTTATTCCTATGAGTCAAAGTACATTGATGAAAACGGTGCGGAATTAGCCATTCCTGCTGATTTACCGGATGAGGTAATAGAAAAGATCCAAAAAGCATCGGTAGAAGTATTCCAAGCATTGAATTGTGAAGGATTAGCAAGAGTGGACTTCTTCTTAAAAGAGGATGGCGAACTTGTAGTGAATGAAGTGAATACACTTCCAGGGTTCACGAAAATCAGTATGTATCCGAAGCTCTGGGAAATCAGTGGAATTCCTTATTCTGAACTAATTTCCGAGCTTATAGAATTAGCTATTGATCGATATGAGCGAGACCAACAACTGAAAAGTGCAGTTTGGGAGTGATTCCTGCCAAAGATTACATGTGTAAGTCACAAAGCTTCTCCGCATGATAAAGATTGAACAGAAAATATCTGTTCAATCCCACATAGGAGAGTGATCGGGAATGGCGGACAATAATAATCAATTATTAGTGCCAGGTGCGGAAAATGCAATGGATAACATGAAGCAAGAAATCGCCAATGAATTTGGTGTTGAGCTTGGTGCCGATACCACTGCACGTGCAAACGGATCTGTGGGTGGCGAAATGGTAAAACGTATGATCCAAATCGCTGAACAAAGTCTCCAAAATCAAAGTAAGTAACAGAGTGTGAGACAGACCAAATCATTTGATTTGGTCTGTTCTTTTTTAGATTGTCTAAGAAATAAGCTGGCTTGGTATAGTTCCAGATCCAGTCCAGCTGCGCTGGCTACTTGCCATATTCAATTCCTAGCTGATAAGCTTGACTAAGCCAATCCTCCATATACTCTGGATTCCCACTTATCGTTTCATAAAGGAGTTCAAATCTCGAACTTGGAATCCCACAGTAATCAGCTAAAGCTACGTTAAAGTATCTTTCCATCATCTCGTCATACCTTCTTTTTGTAAATCTTTCAATTGGCGCGCCTGCTAAACTTAACCACAAAACATGTTTATGAGTAAGCTTATTTGGTCCATAAGCAAAACCGTAGTTCCATACACGGTCAATATATCCCTTTAACATAGCAGGCATACTCCACCACCAGAGAGGAAAAACAAAGGCAAGTGCATCAAACTTACGCAGTTTTTCCATCTCCGCTTCCACTTCACTTGAAAAATTTTGTTGGTTTGATGTCCAATCAGGCTCATCTAATTCTCGAAGTACTGGATCAAAATTACTTTGATATAAATCCATAACCTCTGCTTCATGACCTTCCTTTTTTAGACCTAATACAAATTGGTTTGCTACCTGAAAAGTTAACGAGTTTTTCCTTGGATGAGTGACAATTGTTAGTACTTTCAAACTAAAACCCTCTTTCTTGTTAATTACTTGAATTTGTCTTGGTTTAAGTTTAATCTAAATAAGTAATTCAGTAAAATTGAAATAATTAATATATCAGTTCAGAAATAATGATAACAGGGAGGGGTAAACAAATGGAGCTAAGGCACCTTAATACATTTAGAACAGTTGTGGATGAAGGTGGGTTTAAAAAGGCAGCTGATTATTTAGGGTATGCACAATCATCCATAACAGGGCATATCAAAGAGTTAGAAAGTGAATTAGGACAGCCATTATTTGATCGATTAGGAAAACATGTAACGTTAACGGAAGCAGGGAGAAAGTTTCTACCTTACGCAGAAGATATTATAAAACTTTATTCGAAATCTAAAGATGCAATTAATGATTTACACGAACCATCTGGTCAGCTTATTATTGGTGCAAGTGAATCCATATTGACTTATTGGCTGCCAAATGTTCTCAAGGATTTCATGAAAAGCTATCCCCAAATAGAATTGATAATAAAATCACTAAACTATGATAACCTTTCCGAACAATTAAAGAAGGGTGACATAGACATCGCTGTACTAGTTGAACTCCCAGATTGGAAAGCGAATGAATTGTCAATCCATAAATTAAAAGATGAAAAGCTTTCTTTAGTGCATTTGCCAAAAGAGAAAAAAGATAAAATACCGGAAACTATACTTGTTACAGAAAGTAAATGTAGTTGGCGTCCTAATATTGAAGAATATATCAGAACGGAAGGAAAAAGTTCATTTTCAAGAATTGAGCTTCCAAGTATTGAAGCCATTAAAAAATGCGTGCTTTTCGGTTTAGGTAGATCCATTCTTCCGCGATTTGTCATGAATAATGAATTAGAAAATAAAGAAATGGAAGAATCACATTTGAATGAGGAAATAAATTCGTTAGGTGTTTATGCGGCTATTCATAAAGATAAGTGGATATCTAGGAACTTGGAAGTTTTTCTTTCCGCACTTAGATCTTAAAAAAAACGAGTGTAATCCTTTGGCGGATTCCTCTTTAGAATTATTAGGCAAAGTCATAGGAGGTACGAAATGGAGCTTTATAAATTTGATAAGGACAGTGGGAAAAAGATTACTAAATTCCATTCGAATTTTACTATGTCCCGTATTATGCAAACAGAAAAGACAACTCATATCGGTTGTATGCACTTAGAGGGAAATGATGTTATAGGTTTCCACCAAGCGGTAATACCTCAGCTCCTTCTAATTATGAATGGGGAAGGATATGTTCGCGGTGAAGAAGAAACACAAATTAAAGTTCAGTCAGGGGACGCTGTATTCTGGAAGAAGGGTGAATGGCATGAAACCAAAACAGATATAGGTTTAACTGCTATTGTGATTGAAAGCGAGGATTTAAATCCAGCATCATTCATGCCGATTAGGAAATAGGCGTTGCTTAACAAATGGGGAACGGGAACAGATAGTAGTTCCACATTCCCCTATGCTATACTCCGCAACAGACTGATACTTTCTTTCTACGAAGATTCATTCCTTTGAGCTTTTTTCACTTTTTTATACAGGATGAAGGCGCCTAAACTGAACAAGCCTACTAGCAATAACACTGGTAAATTCCCAATAATAAAGATAAACAAGCCAGAACCAAATCCGATAATGCCATTCACACTATTCATAAATTGTTCCTTTGTTTTCTCCCAAGTGTTTAGTGAATCTTTTTCTATTCCAGGTATGTTCACACTTGTTTCTATAAGTTGAATGGTGACCGTTGCTAAGTCGGATTTGTTATCGAGGTATTTCATTCTTCCTTTTATTTGCTCGATTTCCTCTTGAACCATAGCTAAATCACTAGATATTTTTAGTAGATCCTCTGTTTTTTCAGCCTTCTCCATAAATTGAAGCAACCGTTTTTCGACCACTTGTTTAGAAGCTAAACGTGATTCTAAATCTACGTATTCCTCGGTTACATCTTGCCCATTCACCGATTTATTCACAAGCTTTGTTCCGGTTTCTTCTACTGTTGTTAAAAAATCTCTAAATTTCTCTTGAGGAATACGAACGGTAATGGTGCCTTGAAGGTTTTCTTCTTCTCGATAGCTGCTTGATTCAACAATGTAACCACCTGTACTAAATACGTCATCCTCAATTGTAGAAAGAGCAGTTTGATAATCCTTTACTTCCAACTCCAGATTTGCGGTGTAAATAATTTTTCGATTTTTATCCGGAATAGGGGTTTCGCTGGATTCTGCCGATTGTGGTGTGCTTTCTTCGGTTGTTGTATCTTCACTTGTGTTTGTCTTTTCCAACATTGCTGTGCCAGTATTTGCTTCTTTGTCTGCTGCTTCTCTTCCTTCACTAGAAGTGCTACCTTCCTCATCGCTATTACTACTACACCCGACTACGAACATAACGAGAATAAAAAGTAACCCTAGTCGTTTCCACATATGACCCGCCCCTTTCCTTTTGGCTGTTTTATAGAAGGTTATTGATTTTGACAATAGATAGAAAATGCGACGTAACGATATTTGGATAATTACTAATAAGTCAAGTTTAGCCTAAGTGCGACGCTCCGGCAGAATACTTCGCTTTCCGCGGGCACGGCCTCAGCTTCCTCGGTAGAACACCACTTCCTTGAAAAAGAAACCCGCTTTTTCTGCGTGCGATGTTTATTCTAAGAAGCTTTCCTTGTCCTGCGGGATCTTCGGCTCGCGCTGTTCCCGCTGGAGTCTACGTATTCTGCCTACGCTTGTAGATATTTTCTAATATAGTGGGTTATTAACACCTATAAAATAAGTAGACCAAGAAACACCTCTGACTTGAAAAGAACTCCGCAGCGCCACATTAGCAGTAACTTGTTAAAGAATATAAAAGAATCACTATTTCGTTATGTCGTAGTTTACATCAACTACGAGTGTTAAACAGCAACAATACTTATGAAAAGTGCCTTCTTTTTTAAGTAGTCGTAAGGCAGGCATAAAGGTTACAAAAAAACAGGAAATTCCTTGGGAGAAGGATTTCCTGTAGTAACGGCCTCACTATGTTCATTACATCCACTAAGGAGGTTCAGTGGATGTAATTTCTATTTTGAAAAAACAAATCGTTTTTGCCCTACAAAATTCAATAAGGTGTAGATACCTGCTCCAACAATAATGGCAATATCCTCTACACGGTTCACGGAAAAAAGATTTACAACAGACAGAAGCTCTGTAACTAACCCAATACTAATTGAATAAGCAAGGACGTAACATATCCCAATAACGAGGAAGAATGGAAGGATCGATTGTTTCACAGGTTTATCACTTCGGAACGTAAAGGATCGATTCAAACCATAGCTCACGCATGCGCCTAATCCATTTCCTATACAGGTTGCTACCCAATAGGAGAGACCGAGGTAGTATAACCCGTACATGAAGGAGACACCTACGATTGTGTTAACGACTCCTACTGCCATGAATCTTGTGAAGAGCCTGAACTTCATCTTATCGCTTCCATTGTACCTTTTTTACTTTCATGACTTCTCCACGATTAGTCCGGAAGTATTTTAAAGGATCCTTGTCTGTATATAAATCAATATCAATGGCATATTTAGGTCTACCCTTCACCTCTAGAAAGATGCGGCTAATATATTCCCCAATGAGACCGATACCCATCAGTTGAAGGCCACCGATTGTCCATATCGAGATCATAAGCGACGTCCAACCGGCATCAGTTGCACCCATCAGTTTTTGAAGTAAGGCATAGCTTCCTGCTAGTCCACTAATGAAGAAAATAACAAGTCCTAAATAGGTGACAAATCGGATGGGAGCGATACTAAACGAAGTGAGTCCATTAATAGCAAACGATAGCATCTTCTTTAATGGGTACTTCGTTTCGCCTGCTAGTCGTTCCTTCCGATCATAATAAACCTCGGTTGTCTTCAACCCAATCAATGGAATAATTCCTCGTAAGAATAAGTTTGTTTCTCTATAGCGACAAAGCTCCAAAAGGGCCCGTTTGCTCATCAAGCGATAATCCGCATGGTTGTAGACGAGTGGGATCCCTAGTTTATTCATGATTCGGTAATAACCTTGGGCGGTTGACCGTTTGAAAAGCGTATCTGTTTCCCTATTTTGGCGGACCCCATAGACGATGTCATAGCCTTCTTGATACTTTAAGGCAAAATCACGAATAACCGAGATATCGTCTTGAAGATCTGCATCAATGGAAATTGTGCAATCTGAGATCGTTTGTGCTCTTTCTAAGCCTGCTAATAAGGCAAGCTGGTGACCTACATTTTTAGCAAGCTTCACTCCAGTCACATACTTGTTATGAGAGCAAGCGCGCGCGATTAGTCTCCACGTTTGATCCTTGCTCCCATCATCCACAAATAGGAGCTTGCTAGTCGGTGCGATTAAGTGGTCTTCAATGAGATTATCTAGTACCCCACTAAGCTGTGCTATGGTGTCTCCTAGTACTTCTTCTTCGTTATAACAAGGAACAACGATTGTTAATAAAGGCATCTTTTGCTGCATGAAGTTTTCCTCCTAGTTGTTAAGTGGCTTGATAGAGATAGATCTTCCAGGCGGATTCTGGATGATTAAAGTCCTTTAATAAAGTTAGTTTATTTTCCTTTGCATTCAAGATAGGAACAGCTGAGAAAATATAATCGCCACCAAGGTCTTTAAATGCTTCCGTGTTTAACTCTAGGTTTTTAATTGTCTTATCCGAATTCTTCGTAAAATCATAATTTTTCCCTAGTTCATCCACGAAAAGGTAGCACCTACTGCCCCACTCGTCGTAATATCTTTTAAGAGTCGCGTTCTTCTCTAGTTCTTTGGCTATGATCTTACGAAATTTATATTTATAAGTTAAAGGATAGATATTGTTGTACGTGTCGAGCGTATAAAAACCGTTATATTGGGCGATGGAAGGGTGTATCCCAATACTAGCAACCCGATAACTGTCCTGTGGTTTACCTATATACTCCTCGATTTCTTTAAACTGCTTTTCTGCAAAAAACTCTTCAAAGGAAGGCGTGTCGTGATGCACACCATAATGAATTTCTTCATTGTATGGAACAAGGGCGATAAGCTGTCCAACAATTGCTACCCCAGCAACTATTCTCCATTTCTTCCCTAGCTTCCAAAGGAAGGCACAGGCTATGGCAAAACTTAAGTAAATGACTAATGGTCGTAAAAAATGGAAGCGAGCAAAGTTGAAGGTTACCAGCAAATCAAATTCATCCTTCCATGGTGCCCACATCTTATTGAACCAAAGTGCATACCAGAGCGAGAGTGCATAGTTTAAGACAAACAAAAATAGGAAAAAACGTTCTTCTCGTACTTTTTTATAGAAAAAGATGAGAAAAACTGTCAAAAAAAGAATAGGCAAAATAACAACCGTATGGACTGTCATCACATGGGTGTGCCCGACTAAAAAATTTTTGATGGACAGCTCAATGGAATGCCACAAGTCATGTCTTGATGAAATGAACTCCACTCGGTGCATCGGCTCATGCTCCATTAGCATCGAAACAATGAGGCGGTATTCAACGAGCAAAAACACGGCGGACATCAGTGCAATACTAGCGAGAAATGGTAAGTTCCATTTTTTTGTCTTAATCAAGTCATACAACCATAGGACGGAAATCCCGACCATAAAGAAGAAAAAGCCTAGTACAATACTTGCGTACAAAGGAAGTAGAACGAGCGTAAGCCAGTTTTTCCAACCATAGTCGCGAGCCCTTATATTTAAGAAAGCCCATAAGGCGAGAGGATGGCCTAAAGTGCTTAACATGCCTGATGGCCAAAATGGAGTTAAAGCAAATGCTAACGCAACCCCTATTCTCACAGGCGCTTGTGATTCTTTCTTAACAAAGTGTCTTTTTAAAAGAAGATACATCCCAATAAAAGCGAATATTCGAGTTAAGGCTTGGCTCCATGCATAAGCAGTCATGCTTGGGAATAAAGCATGTAACCAAACAATCCCACTCCACTCCGTCCCATATGCACTGCGTGGGAGGTTTCCATTTATTACTTGGGCAATGGTAGAGCCTGCCTCGCCAAATATCTCTCCACTATCTTTTAGGACTTTGTACCAAGCAAGATTGGAATCAAGATTATCGTGAACCCGAATATGAGCATCTTCCCCAAGGATAAAAAGAGGAGAAAGAAAGAGTGCGATTACTCCCCATGCTAGGAATAGATAAAAGGTTTCACTTCTATGTTTAAATAAGGGCAATACAATCACCTTTCTTAATTGTTCTGTATATCCATACTTAGTATGAACAGCCAAGGCTGGAAAATGTATCTAGAGGATAAGTTTTATGATTATTCAATTGGAATGTATATTCATTCCAATCGGATCTATCCGCATTTTTTGACTAAATGGATACTAAATAAATAAATCACGCCCAAATTGCAGAAAAAAATTAAAAAAATGAACATTAATGGTTGAATTAATATACTGTATAGTGCATAATAATTCATACCAAGTAAATGGGATGAATCGGATAGAATTTTTTGAAAAGGGGAGACAGAAATGACAAAACAAAAAATCGTTTTAGCATATTCCGGAGGATTGGATACATCTGTTGCGATTCGATGGTTACAAGATAAATATAATTATGACGTAATTGCTGTTGGTTTAGATGTTGGAGAAGGTAAAGACTTAGAATTTGTGAAAAATAAAGCATTAGATGTAGGTGCGATAAAGTCCTATACTGTGGATGCCAAGGCCTTATATGCGAATGAATATGTATTACCAGCATTAAAAGCTAATTTACTATACGAGGGAAAGTATCCGCTCGTTTCCGCGCTGTCCCGTCCATTAATCGCGAAAGTATTAGTAGATATTGCTGAGAAGGAAGGCGCTGTTGCAGTGGCCCATGGGTGTACAGGGAAAGGGAACGACCAAGTCCGTTTTGACGTAGCATTCACCGCTTTAAATCCAGAGCTCAAAATTGTCGCACCTGTTCGGGAATGGAAAATGACTCGTGATGAAGAAATTGCTTACGCGCAAGAGAACGGAATTCCAGTTCCGGTTGATTTGGATAATCCATATAGTGTGGACCAAAATCTATGGGGACGTAGTAATGAGTGTGGAATTCTTGAAGATCCATGGGCAGAACCACCAAAAGAAGCCTATGATTTAACCGTAGATCCAGAGGACGCACCTGATCAACCTCAAACTGTTCAGATTACATTTGAAAAAGGAAAACCTGTTTCTATCGATGGAAAATCCTTGCCGTTGGAAGAGCTAATCCTAGAACTCAACAGTATTGCTGGAAAACACGGAGTAGGACGGATTGACCATGTAGAAAACCGTCTAGTAGGAATTAAATCTCGTGAAATTTATGAATGTCCAGCAGCTCTAACGCTCATCGCAGCGCACCAAGAGCTAGAAGCATTAACACTTCCAAGAGAGGTTGCTCAGTTTAAACCGACGATTGAACAAAAACTAGCACAAACGGTTTACGATGGTTTATGGTATTCTCCATTAACGAATGCTTTAAAATCATTTATTGAGGAAACACAAGAATTTGTTTCTGGCACTGTAAAAGTAAAACTATATAAAGGCCATGCGCAGGTTGTTGGTCGTGAATCTGCTAACTCTCTTTATGATTTTGATTTAGCAACCTATAACAAGGGAGACGCGTTTGATCACGATGCTGCTCTTGGTTTCATTAAGCTATGGGGACTTCCAACCCAAGTTCATTCCTCTGTAACGAAGTCTTATAAGAAAGAGGATACGTCCGTTGAAAAGGTAATTGTCGATGTGAAGGAAGCAGTGAAGCAATGAAGCTATGGGGCGGACGTTTCACAAAACCAACAAATGAATTAGTCGATGAATATACGGCATCTATTACATTTGATAAAAAACTAGCTCGCTACGATATTCAAGGGAGTCTCGCCCATGTTAACATGCTTGCGAAATGTAACATCATTTCGCAAGAGGACGCACAGCAGATTGCAGATGGTCTTCTCAAAGTACAGAATCAAATCGACCACGATGAGTCACTGTTAACGGTAGAAAATGAAGATATTCACATGAATATTGAGCGATTACTCATTGAAGAGGTTGGACCAGTTGGTGGAAAGCTTCATACCGGGAGAAGTCGAAATGACCAAATCGCCTTGGATATGCGTCTATATGCTAGGGAAGCAATCTTAGATATTACTAACCTACTATTAGAAGTACAGAAAGCACTTCATAAGCAAGCGAAGCAAAATATGGATACCGTACTTCCGGGATACACGCACCTACAACGTGCGCAACCCATTCTTTTTGCTCACCATCTTTTGGCGTATGTTTCTATGTTTCAACGCGATTTAGAGCGATTAATGGATTCCTTTAAACGTGTTAACAAATCCCCGCTTGGAGCAGGAGCATTGGCAGGAACTACGTTTCCAATCAATCGGGAGTTTGTAGCGGAGCAGCTTCAGTTTGATGGTATTTGTGAGAATAGTTTAGATGCTGTAAGTGACCGTGACTTTGTTTTAGAGCTTCTATCTAATGCATCAGTCATCGTCATGCATCTGTCCCGTCTTTCAGAAGAGCTTGTCCTGTGGTCAAGTGCTGAATTCAGCTTCGTAGAATTAGATGATGCATTTAGTACCGGAAGCAGCATGATGCCACAAAAGAAAAATCCTGATGTTGCAGAGTTGGTAAGGGGGAAAACGGGTCGTGTATTTGGGAACCTAATGGGATTACTGACCACCTTAAAAGGATTGCCACTGGCGTATAATAAAGACATGCAGGAAGATAAGGAAGGCATGTTTGATACAGTGGATACAATAAAAGGAGCGCTCGCACTATTTGCACCAATGATTGAAACGATGGTTGTGAAAAAAGAAAATATGTATCAAGCGGTACGTAAGGATTTTTCAAACGCAACAGATTTGGCCGACTATTTAGTAGGGAAAAAACTAGCTTTTCGAGAAGCGCATTCCGTCGTTGGTCAGATTGTATTGTACTGTATCGAACAAAACAAATATCTATTAGATCTCACTTTAAAGGAATTCCACAAATTCTCTGAATTAGTAGAGGAAGATATTTTTGAGAAACTAGCACCGGAAGCGGTTGTGAATGCACGAAATGTTCAAGGAGGACCAGCTCGAAACCGTGTGCAAGAACAGTACGATCAGTCTAAAACTTTGTTTGAAGAAAGTGAAGCTTGGATACAAATACATGCAGATAAAATTAAAGGGCAATGGTAACAATTGCCCTTTTCTATACAAGTTTATGTATAAATATTAGTTTAATAGAATATTTATCCGTTTTACAGGAGGTTTGAGAGTGGTGGAAGAGACAAAAGGTTACCTCGTATTAAGCACAGGAGATGTTTTGGAAGGAAAATGGTTAGGAGAAGCAGGACAAACAGAAGGAGAAATGGTATTTAATACGGCAATGACTGGCTATCAAGAGGTCATGACGGACCCATCCTATGCTGGGCAAATTGTGACGATGACCTACCCGCTTATTGGAAACTATGGTTTAAATGATATCGATTTCGAAGCAATAAAACCTTCTCTTTCAGGGTTTATTATTTCCTACCCATGCCATACACCAGAACACTACCAATCTAGCTTTACCATTAAAGATATGATTACAACCTATAATATTCCAACTCTGTACGATTTAGATACGAGAGCTTTGACAAGAATTATTCGAGAGCATGGAGAAGTATATGGCAAGATGACAAGTAATCCTAAGGATACATCTGTTCATCAGGAAATAGATAGAGAGATTGTGCAAAAAGTATCTGTATCGAACGTGTTGCATTTCTATACGAAAACAAAACAGGATAAAGAGAAAAATCCACATGTTGTCGTAATGGACTACGGATATAAGCATTCGATTATGCAGTCCTTACTTGAATTAGGCTGCGATGTCTCTGTCGTTCCATTTCAAACGACATTATCTCAGCTAAAAGAGCTGAATCCAGATGGTGTGGTTCTTTCCAATGGTCCAGGGGATCCAGAGCATCTATCCTATTTAAAAGAGACGATTAAACAAATAAGTGACGCGTTTCCGACATTGGGAATTTGCCTAGGTCACCAATTGATTGCGTTAGCTCATGGTGCTAAAACAATGCGCTTGCCTTATGGACATCGCGGCAGTAACCATCCTGTCAAAGATCTCATAACAGGTAAGGTGTATATTACGTCACAAAATCATGGCTATGTCGTCGATGGAGAAACGATTGATGAAGCGGTTTGGCAGATTTCTCATATTCACGTGAATGACAAGTCTGTTGAAGGGATGATTCATAAGGATAAATCTGTGATGAGTGTTCAATTTCATCCAGAAGCACATCCAGGTCCAATCGATAGTCAACATATTTTTCAACAGTTTGTTAGTCAACTGGTGAAAAAGGGAGAGAAGCAACATGCCAAAGCTTAATCATATCCAAAAAGTACTCGTAATTGGTTCAGGTCCTATTGTAATTGGGCAAGCGGCAGAGTTTGACTATGCTGGTACTCAAGCGTGTCTAGCTTTAAAAGAAGAGGGAATTGAGGTCGTTTTAGTCAATAACAATCCTGCAACGATTATGACGGATCCCTATATTGCGGATCGTGTTTATGTAGAGCCGTTAACCTGTGCCTCGATAACGGAAATTATTAAAAAAGAACGTCCAGACGGGTTACTTCCGACTTTAGGTGGTCAAACCGGCTTAAACATGGCCGTTTCCTTAACGAATGCTGGGGTTCTTCAAGAATATAAGGTAGAGCTTTTAGGCACTCCTTTAGATACGATTCAAAAAGGGGAAGATCGGGAAAGCTTTAAGGCTTTGATGAAAGAAATCGGCGAGCCGGTTCCTGAGAGTCTCTCGACAAGCTCTTTGGAAGAAGCGTTGGAGTTTGCTGCCTCTATCGGCTATCCACTAATCATTCGCCCTGCCTATACGCTAGGTGGAGCTGGTGGGGGGATTGCTGATAATGAAGAACAGTTTATTTCTATCGTAAAGGGTGGCTTGCACGCAAGCCCGATTACTCAAGTCTTGATTGAACAAAGCGTAAAAGGCTGGAAAGAGATTGAGTATGAAGTCATGCGGGATTCTAATGATACATGCATCATCGTCTGTAACATGGAAAATATCGATGCTGTCGGTATTCATACAGGTGATAGTATTGTCGTCGCTCCTTCCCAGACATTGAATGATCGTCAATATCAAATGCTTCGAACCGTGTCCTGTAAAGTCATCCGGGAGTTAGGAGTCATCGGTGGTTGTAATATTCAACTAGCACTAAACCCGGACAGTGATGAGTATGTCATTATCGAGGTGAACCCGAGAGTAAGTCGCTCTAGTGCATTAGCATCCAAAGCAACAGGATATCCAATTGCAAGAATAGCGGCAAAAATAGCACTAGGTTATCACTTGGACGAAATTTTGAACCCGATTACGGGTGATACGTATGCAAGCTTTGAACCGTCCATTGATTATTTAGCGGTCAAGATACCTCGTTGGCCATTCGACAAGTTCACAGATGCAGATCGGAAGCTAGGTACCCAAATGAAAGCCACAGGAGAAGTTATGGCGTTAGCTCGTAATTTCCCTGCTGCTTTAAACAAAGCGATTCGCTCCTTAGATATGGAATTGGAGCATTTAGAAGCTTCTTTTACAAAGCAGCTAACAAAAGAAGAATTAGAACAAGGCTTAGTAGAAGCAACCGATGAACGAATCTTTATTTTGGCGGAAGCCCTAAGAAGAGGATATAGCGTGGATGCCATTCATGCCTTAACAGCTATTAATAAATTTTTCCTCTATGAGATAAGCTTCATGATTCAGTTTGAGCAAAAGCTAAAGGACACACATTGGCAGCAAATGGATTTGAGTTTGTTAAAGCAAGCGAAAAACCTAGGCTTTACAAATTCGATCATCGCTCAGCTTTGTGAGGTGACTCAGAAGGATGTGCAAGAAAAGTTAGACCTTTATAAAGTACAGCCTTCTTATAAGATGGTGGATACATGTGCGGCAGAGTTTTCCGCTGATACACCTTATTATTATGGATCTTGGAATGAGTTTGATGAAGTGGAGGATTTACAAAAAGAGAAACGAATCCTCGTACTCGGCTCTGGACCCATTCGCATTGGGCAAGGGGTAGAATTCGATTATTGCTCCGTGCAGGCGGCAGCTTCCTTAAGAGATCAAGGAATAGGTTCGATTGTCGTCAATAACAACCCAGAAACGGTAAGTACGGACTACAACACCGCCGATCACTTATATTTTGAACCACTGTCCATAGAGGATGTCCTCCATATTATAGAGAGAGAAAAAGCAGAAGGGGTACTTGTCCAGTTTGGTGGTCAGACCGCGATTAACTTAGCCGAAAAACTTCATCATGCAGGTATAAAAGTGCTAGGTACATCACTCGAATCGATTGATAAAACAGAGGATAGAGAGAAGTTTTACCATATGCTTCAAAAGCTAGAAATTCCTCATATACCTGGCGCAACAGTTACAAGTTTTAAGGATGCACAAAAGGTTGCACAATCGATTGGATATCCGATTCTCCTACGTCCTTCTTATGTCATTGGAGGAAAAGGAATGGTCATTATTCAATCCGAGGAGGAGTTACTTTCCTACTTAGAAAAAGTAGAAAAGACTTCAACGGATCAATTATTTCCGTTGCTCATTGATCGCTTCGTGAAAGGATATGAAGCGGAAATAGACGTGGTATGTAACGGCGAAGATATTCTCATCCCAGGTATATTTGAACATGTGGAAAAAGCAGGGATCCATTCAGGTGATAGTATGGCGATTTTTCCATCTGCCCATTTAACAGAGTCCCACAAACAAATAATGACGGAATACGCCCGAAAAATTTCGGCAGAATTGAAAGCCAAAGGTATGATGAATATTCAGTTTGTCCTCAGCGAGGATCGAAATGAGGTTTATGTTCTAGAGGTAAACCCACGTGCCTCCAGAACGGTACCAATCGCCACGAAGGTCACAGGTGTTCCTTTAATTGATCTGGCAACGAGAATTCAAACAGGGGAGTCACTTAAGGATATGGAATGGAGTTTAGGGCTTCATGAAGCAGTCTCACATGTGGCTATTAAAATCCCGGTCTTCTCTACGAATAAGTTGCCAGGTGTAGATCCTTTTCTTGGCCCTGAAATGAAATCAACAGGCGAAGCAATTGGAATTGGATCAACAATAGAAGCGGCAATGGTGAAAGCATTCGGGTGGAAAGAAAAGAGCCTCCTTCCGTTAGGAAAGGAAGAAATGATACTTGTTTCATTCTCAGAGGAGGATTTACTAGAGATAGAAGGGCTTGGCAAGACGTTACAAACGGTAAAAGCTCGAGTAGTAGCTACACCGCTAACAGCTAGAACTCTACAAAAGAATGGAATCATGGTACAGGAAATAAGCGAAAAAGATGCGGTGAACCTTATATTAGATAAACAGTGTGCTGTTGTGTGTAGTACCTCTAATGAGACACGTTTAGATGGGAATATTCGTGAAGCTGCGGCGAAGATGGATACGATCTGCTTTACTTCCAAAGAAACGCTAGGTTTCTATTTACAAGCTTCGACTGGAAGTTATGAATCTCCGTTAGCCATCCATGAATATGTAAGTAAAACCTTGAATAAAAAGGAGCGTGTTCTAAAATGATGAGTAGTGTGAATGAGCTAGATCAAGTAAAGCTAAATGGTCGCGATTTTTTAACGCTCGCAGATTATACGAGAGAAGAGCTAGATTATTTGCTAGAACTAGCTCTGCATTTGAAAAAACAACGAAAGCTAGGACGAGAAGAGCAACCTTTAAAGGGCAAGACCCTTGGTATGATCTTTGAAAAGTCCTCCACAAGAACACGTGTATCCTTTGAAGCTGGCATCTATCAATTAGGTGGCTCAGGGTTATTTCTTAGTTCGAAAGACTTGCAGATTGGAAGAGGAGAGCCGGTTGCGGATACAGCAAAGGTACTTTCGGGTTATTTAGACGGCATTATGATTCGGACCTATTCACAGGAACTAGTCCAACAACTTGCAGAGAATGCTAGTATTCCAGTCATTAACGGCTTAACCGATGCATATCATCCTTGTCAGGTGTTGGCGGATCTGCAAACGATCATGGAAGTAAAAGGTGCTTTAAAAGGAGTAAAGGTAGCTTATATAGGAGATGGAAATAACATGGCGCATTCCCTAATGCTTGGCTCGGCTATTATGGGAATGGACATAAGTGTCGCTTCTCCAAAAGGCTATGAACCAGATGAAGGAATCACGAAAAAAGCAATCAGTCTTGCTCACGATTCCTTTGTGGTAGTGACTAACGACCCAATAGAAGCTATTAAGGATGCAGACGTTATTTATACAGATGTCTGGGCAAGCATGGGGCAAGAGGAGGAACAAGAGAAAAGAGAGGCAATATTTACGGACTTCCAAGTCAATGACGAATTAGTGAAACATGCACACTCAGATTATACGTTTATGCATTGCCTTCCCGCACATCGTGGGGAGGAAGTATCGGCTTCGATTATTGATGGAAACCATTCCGTTGTTTTTCAAGAAGCAGAAAATCGTCTTCATGCACAAAAAGCGTTAATGGTGGCATTGATGGGATAAAGAAATAAATCATCTGAAAAACCAATCATGGGGTAAGGACCCTTTGATTGGTTTTTTTACTCATTTTGGAAGGGGGATAAACAGAAATTAGATAAAATGGTACAATAATTCATAGATGGAATAAAACCATCCTAATCGGAAGAAGAGGGGTATGAGGAATGGTTAAAAAGGCATTAATCAATATCGATTATACGTATGATTTTGTTGCAGATGATGGGAAATTAACATGTGGAAAACCAGGTCAGGAAATCGAAGCAAATATCGTAAACATTACCAAGCATTTTGCTAATAAAAAAGATATGGTTGTGTTTGCCATTGATGGCCATGATGAAGGGGATTCGTTTCATCCGGAGACAGCTTTGTTCCCACCTCATAACATTAAGGGGACAGATGGCCGAGATCTCTATGGTAGCCTGAAAGATACATATGAAGAAATTAAAGGAGAAGACTTTGTCTTTTATTTTGATAAAACAAGATACAGTGCTTTTGCAGGAACAGAACTAGAAATTAAATTGCGTGAAAGAGGCATTGAAGAAGTGCACTTAATTGGAGTTTGTACCGATATTTGTGTTCTTCATACAGCTGTTGATGCGTATAATAAAGGCTTTAAGATCGTTGTCTATAAGGATGCCGTAGCTAGCTTTGATCAGCCGGGGCATGAGTGGGCATTACGCCATTTTGAAAACACGTTAGGTGCTACTATAATATAAGGCGAACTAGGACAGCCTCTTCTAGGTGTCAACTGTATTGGATTATCGATGGTCATGATGCCGGCACAAACAAATGGACTTAATCAATTACCACGTGAGTTATATGCAGATGGATCAGCCGCAATGAATACATTGAATCAAGTAGCAGGGGCGGCAGGTACAGCTATAGCGATTACGGTATTTTCAGCCGGTCAAAACGGGCATTTAATGGATTTTCCTGATGCCTCACAGCCAGAAATATTAGCTGCAGGAGTAAAATATGCTTTTTACTTTATTACAGGCATTTCAGTAATTGGATTAATCATTTCTTTATTTGTCAAAAAACCAAGCACAGTAAAGGAAGATTCTCTAGTTGCGGCACCAGCAACAGAGTCTGTAAGTAGGTAGTGTAATTTATTCAGCTCAGCTATGTAAAGAAAGACGAACAGCCTGATAATAACAAAAACGCATGGACTAATTAATCCATGCGTTTTTGTGTGCTATTTCTGTTGTATTATTCCATATTTTTCTTCAAAAGCTTCGACCGTGTAATCATAATTAGCCGGATCTACTTTTTCAAAGTTCTCTAGTTCGTGGAATCGTAAAAGATCTTTGTATAATACTTCATCTGAAAGTTGAAGCTGTTGAATAACATTCCGTTTCAGTTTTTGAATTTCTTCTGTATCATCGTCTTCGATGACTTCACCGGTTTGTGTATCATAAACGATATCATTTACATAAGTGTATTTCGGTGTAACAAATCCACCGTCTCTGAACGCTACTGTTTCATCATGCTCTTCAGAGAATAGGTCTGTTCCAAAGTTAATTAGTTTACGGTTATCGATGCCTTGTAGATGAAGAATGGTAGGCATTAAATCGATTTGACCACCGTAAGTGTGGTTCACTCCACCTTCCACGCCAGGAATGTGCATAAGGAGAGGAACTCGTTGGTTTTGAGCGTTTTGGAAAGGTGTAATTTCTTTTCCTAATACTTCTTCCATTGCTCGGTTATGGTTTGTAGAGATTCCGTTATGGTCTCCATAAATGATAACGACTGTATCATCGTAAAGGCCATTCGCTTTCAGGTCATTGAACAATTGCTCCACTGCTTCGTCAAGATAACGAGCGGTTTGGAAATAGTTATCAACGGTTTCGTCACCTGTCGTTCCTTTGGCAATCGTTGCATCCTCTTCATCCAAAGTAAATGGATAGTGATGTGTCATCGTCATGAGGTGTGCATAAAACGGTTGCTCTAGTTCTGTTAACAAAGGAATGGATTGGCTAAGAAACTCTTTATCTTTTAATCCAAGATTCTCGGAATTTTCTTCCGTTACATTGTAAAACTTATCATGGAAGAAATAGTCATACCCAATTCGTTTATAAATCTGATTTCGGTTCCAGAATGTTTTTTCATCAGCATGGAAAACCGCACTTGTATATTCTTTATTCTGGTCTAGAATCTCTGCTAAAGACTGATAGGTGTTTAACCCTTTCGTCATGAACGCAGCTCCTTCAGGAAGACCATATAAGCTGTTATCTGTCGTTAACTCTGCATCTGACGTTTTACCTTGTCCGGTATGGTGGAAAAAGTTATCAAAGTAAATCATATTATCTTGACCGTGAGCAAGCTTGTTAAGGAACGGAGTAACTTCTTCTCCATTAAGCTTGTAATCAATCAAAAATGTTTGAAAGCTTTCTAAGTGAATCTTAATGATGTTTTTACCTTCCGCAATTCCGAAATACTTTTCGTTCGGCTTTGCATAGTGCGAAGTTGTATAGTTAGAGATCTTCGTTAAATCATCGCTGCTCGCATAAGCTTTTTGAGCTTCGATTTGAGCTGTTTGGATGCCATCATAGATTGTGTAGTTGTACAATCCCAAATATTTGACGATATAGTTTCGGTCAAAAGTCCGTTGAAGTAGCTCTGGGCGATCTTCATTTGCTAAACCAAGGTTAATGAAGAAAAGAGCTGTTCCAGCAATAACAACTAATGGAGATACCCATTTGCGTAATTGGAAGTTCTTAAGTTCAGGTCGTTTCACAACAATTAATGTCAATACAATCAAGTCAACAAAATAAAGCAAGTCGTGCCAGCTTAGAATACCTAGTACTCCTTCTTGCATTTCTCCTATATTACTAGATTGGCTAAGCGTCGCAATCGTTAAGAAATCGTCAAAGAAACGATAATATAGAACATCTGCAATCAAGACAACTGTCATAACTACATTGACAATTAGCATCCATATCGCTGCCTTGCGCCCTTTCATCCAAAGTGTTAAACCAAGGAATACAATAGCTGAACTCAGTGGGTTAATAACCAGTAAAAATTCCTGCATGGTGCCTTCAACACCAAGGTTAAATTCAAATGTGTAAGCCATATATGTTTTAAACCAAATAAATACGATAGACAAAAAGAAAAAACTCATTTTAAAAGAGAAAAGTTTCTTCATAATATTCCCTTCTTTCCTTATTCTAAAATATTCTTAGATGGCATCCAGTTTTTTAGGGATTGTAAGTCATTCATCAAAATATATAGCGCATCGATGTCTAGCTCTGGCGCCTGCGAGATTTCCTCGCTTCCGATCGTCTTATTAATTTTGTAAATCTAATGTGAAGAATCTGTAAACTAGTATATAAATATAGCATAGATTTCATGATATGAAAATGATAATTTGTGCCTAGGAAAATTAATCCCAAAGTAGGATTATAGAGTAATAGCATGATAAATACCATAGTAAATACATGCTGTTCGTCCACATGCTGGAAATTCGGACACAAAAACTTCATAATTTGCATATAACTGGTGCAAAGGGCTATTGAACGACAGTTGCGGTTCTGCTCATTAGACTGCTATAATTTTGAAGAAGCGTTTTGAAAAATGATAATGATTAAAGGAATGGTCGCAATGATCAATCATCAAGATATTTACGAAAAATTGGTTCACATTACTTCTAAAGAAAATGTGATGGTAAATGAAGAATTAAAAAATCATACTTACACGAAGCTCGGTGGAAAAGCAGACTATCTCGTGACACCGGAAACCTACGAAGAAGTTCAAAAAATCGTAAAACTTTCTAATAAAGATAATATTCCATTCACCCTTTTAGGCAATGGATCCAATCTGATTGTGAAAGATGGTGGAATTCGAGGAATTGTCTTAGTCTTAAAGCGTTTTAAAGAAATCAAGGTGGAGAATCATGCAGTCATTGCCCAAAGTGGTGGGGCAATTATTGACGTTTCGCGATTCGCCTTAGAACAGAATTTAAAAGGTTTAGAGTTTGCTTGCGGGATCCCAGGAACAGTTGGCGGTGCATTGTTTATGAATGCAGGGGCCTATGGCGGAGAAATTAAAGACGTCTTAGAGTATGCTGTCGTTGTAGACCGTGAAGGAGAGATTTTGAAATTAGATGCTTCTGATTTAGATTTGGATTACCGTACGAGTAACATTCCTGAGCGCGGGTTAATCGTTTTAGAAGCACACTTTACATTATCACCAGGGAAATATTCGGATATAAAAGAAATTATGGATGATTTAACTTTTAAACGTGAATCGAAACAACCTCTCGAATTTCCGTCCTGTGGAAGTGTGTTTAAACGCCCACCTGGCTACTTTGCAGGAAAGCTTATACAGGATAGTGAGCTTCAAGGTAAGGGGATTGGTGGCGCAGAAGTATCAACGAAGCATGCGGGATTCATTGTCAATAAAAACAATGCCACCGCGACGGAATACATTTCTGTTATTGAAATGGTCCAAAAGACAGTGAAAGAAAAGTTCGGGGTAGACTTAGAACGGGAAGTTAAAATAATTGGAGAAGATTAGAAGAAAAACTGTCGTTTTGGAAACGGCAGTTTTTTTATGATATATAATATGGAAAAGACTCGATGTGAGGTGATGCTTTCTGAAATATGAAGTGGTAAACAGTAAATTAGAAAATGTAAAGTTGTTAGATGAGGAAATGGTCGTGGAGGAAATGGAACATGTGATTCAGAGTTTCCAATTAATCATTTCTAGTAAAACAACCTTGTTATCCAAAAAGGGGTCCTATCATTGGCATCTTAAAAAAGATGGTGAAAAAGGCGTTTTGGAAATTACTTACTGGCCTTCTAAAAGCAAGCTTTTGGTGGAAATAGCTCGGAACCGAATGGCAGATTGGAATGTATCTATAATAGAGGAAATGACAGAAGCATTTGCGAATACCTTTCAGGGACAGGCACAGCCATTGACAGAAAAATAAAGATATCATACAATGAACACAGAAACTAACGAAACGTAAATAGTTTATTTGTTGTATAGTAGGAATAAGCGAGGTCTACGTGCATGAAAGAAAAAATATTAAGAGCAGTAGTTGAAGAAATTCAAATGAGCGGTATGCGCTTCACCGTTGATGATATTACAAAAAGGATGGGAATCAGTAAAAAGACGATATATGAACATTTCGCTTCTAAAGAAGAAATCATTCAAACAATCATTGATGACATCTTAGTTGAAACCGATCAAAAAACAAATGAAATCATGGCCAATCAATTGCTCACCTTTATTGAAAAAATAAAGCAGCTTATGGTCGTGTTGCCAGAGTATTACCAAATTTATGATCGACCTGTTTTGGAAGGAATGAAAAGATATTATCCGGACCAATGGCAAAAGATTAATGATTCTTTAGAAGAGGATTGGCTTGAGATTGAAGAGTTAGTCAATGCCGCTATGAAGCACGGAGAAGTAATTGATACCTATTCCATTGTTATTATTATGAAGGTGTTAAGGGAAGCGGTTGATACGACCTATGACCAAAACTTTTTCTTTAAAAATAATATTACGGTGAACCAAGCTTTAACCGAGATAGTGGATTTAGTACTTTATGGCATGATACCGGAGGATAAAAGATGAGTTTTTGTTCATCTTTCTCTTTTTGCATCCGGAAACTAAAAAAACATTTTCAGTTTATTTATTTTATAAACGGAGGGATTCTTATGGCATACCTTTATCTATTTGTTGCTATCATTACGGAGATCGTCGGAAGTTCTATGTTAAAGATGTCGGAAGGATTTTCAAAACTGCTGCCTTCAATTGGAGCTATTATTGGATATAGTATTTCTTTCTATTTACTGTCCTTAACCTTAAAGGAATTACCAATCGGGATGACCTATGCCATCTGGGCTGGGTTAGGCACAGCATTAACAGCAATAATCGGGATATTGTTTTGGAAGGAAGGATTCTCTCTTCAAACGGTTGTAGGTATTGTAGCTATTATACTCGGAGTAACCGTATTGAATATGCCAAAGTGGACGTAATGCTATATATCATTAAGAAAAGAAGATGGGCAAACCCTATAACTACCAACTCTAAAGACGAACGTCTCAAGATAAGAAGCTTATAATGTTAATTTTCAATAGTTGGATCTTGATTCATAGTTGATAGAAAATGCGACATAAGGGGTGAAGCTATATGCCAGCGCTCCGGCAGAATACTCCGCTTTCCGCGGGCACGGCCTCAGCTTCCTCAGAAGAAACCCACTTCCTGCGGGATCTTCGGCTCGCGCTGTTCCCGCAGTCATTCATGTATCGCGAAAACAGCTATACACCACAGAGAATGAAAATAGTTATTGTGTGGCTATACTGATGCTACGGCTGGATGAGGAAGGTCGAGACTCCTTGGTGCGTGAGAGCCCTACCCGCAGTCTGACTCCTTCGACCACGGTGCATCACAGACTGTTGCTCCTTTTAAGGGAAGCACTCATGGTAGATTAACCCTATTCTGGTTGTTGCGCCAGCCTCCATTATTATTTGCCGTAGAAAGGATGTTTTCAATGGATGTAATCATTGAGAATGCTTGTGGTATGGATGTCCACAAGGATACCATTACCGCTTGTGCCATTACAACAGAAGGAAAGGAGATTGAAACTTTTTCAACTAAAACCATATATCTAATTGAGTTGGTGGACTGGGTGAAGAAACATAAGTGTACCCATGTGGCAATGGAAAGTACAAGTGTCTACTGGAAACCCATTGTCAATCTACTAGAAGCAGAAGATATTGAATATCTAGTTGTGAATGCTCAACACATTAAGGCTGTCCCCGGGCGTAAAACGGATGTGAAAGATGCCGAATGGATAGCCAAATTACTTCGTCACGGTTTACTTAAAGCTAGTTTTATTCCTGATCGAAACCAGCGAGAATTACGTGAACTTGTTCGTTATCGTCGAAGTATTATTGAAGAGCGTGCCAGACAATATAATCGGATTCAAAAAGTGTTAGAAGGAGCTAATATCAAACTTGGTTCTGTTGTTTCTGACATTATGGGAGTTTCTGCTCGTGATATGCTTCGATCCATATCCGAAGGAAATGATGATCTCGAAGAGTTAACAACCTTTGCGAGAGGAGTAATGAAGAAGAAAAAGGATGAATTGAAACTCGCACTTCAAGGGTATGTTCAAGAACACCAACGGTTCATGATAAAAACGATTCTAGATCATATCGATTTCCTGACGGATCAAATCGATAAACTAGATAAAGAGATAGCGAAAAGGATGGAAGACTCTCAAGAAGATATAGACCGTTTAGATTCCATTCCTGGTATTGGGAGAAAAATGGCGGAACAAATGCTTGCAGAGCTTGGTACAAATATAAAGGAGCAATTTCCTACTGCACCTCAAATGTGTTCATGGGCTGGATTAGTTCCTGGAAATAACCAAAGTGCTGGAAAACGTAAATCATCTAAAACGTTGAATGGAAACAAGTATCTTAAATCAGCACTGATTGAAGCAGCTCATTCTGTTCGAGGATCCAAAAACTACCTTGGTGCACTTTACCGGCGAACAGCTTCACGTAAAGGTAAAAAGCGTGCAGGAATCGTTGTAGCTCATGCGATATTACGAATCTCCTATTATCTCTTAACACGAAAAGAAATGTATGTAGATTTAGGAGAAGATTACTTCGACAAACAAAGACAACAATCCGTTGTTAAGCATTCACTACGAAGATTAGAGAGTTTAGGTTACACAGTGACAATTGTGGAACCAAAAGTGTCTTAAAATTAATCTCCAACTTCATTAGATCTTAGAATGTGGCGCTCTCCTCAAAAAAACGAATGAGCTGCGTCTACCTTAGTATTGCCATTTTTCCATATATTAGAACCTTATTTTCATGGTAGGAGTCTCCGTATTCTGCCTTCGCTATCATAGATGTCTAGCCTGGCCTTGATCCTAACTGAAAATTGATATTTTGTGAAAAATCTTTAAGAAACTGTTACAGTTGTTTTCTGGTCCAAAGGTAGTAAAGAGATAGCTAAATAACAAAATAATTTCATGAAATATTACTCTGCTCTAGAAATCATTTAATTAAAATTACAAGGTTTTAGATATTAACTCGGTTATGTCAATATGATATGTTGATTGGAGTGGAGGGCAGCCGACTCCTCGAAAATAAAGAACCATTTTCTTCGTGCGATGTCTATCCGAAGGAGCTTTCCTTGTCCTGTGGGAACAGCACGAGGTGAAGACCCCGAAAGATGCACCTGCGTCTTCTAGTAACGCTTTGAAGTAAGCTTCCTCGGTGCAAGGCAGCAAAGATGATTATTCGATGTAGCAGCCTGGCTGAGGCCGTGCCCACGGAAAGCGACTGCCCGCAGCGGAAATCAACATCGCGTGTATATCGAGCAGTTATTAAACGGATGGTTTTTTGTTCAACTTTTTCACGTCGCAGTATATATCTTATTAGCCATAAAATAAACAAGAGCACCCTAAAGAAAAATTCGAACTGATTCTAATTCAAACAAAAATAGACTGAAAAAAACCGAGCGTAGATCACCGCTCGGTTCTTATTTTGGTTGAATGCCTGATTACTAGTTCTGGCTCGAAAATTGGGTTTTCTATATTTGCTTTTCCTTTTTCGATTAGGTTAATAATGGTTTCTGCTGCAACCTTGCCCATTTCCTCTTTAGGGTGGGCTACCGTTGTCAGTTTTACTTCAGAAAGAACAGCAAGTGGAGAATCGTCAATTCCCACTAGAGATATGTCATCGGGAACCTTTAAATCAAGTTCCCGCAAGATGCTTAATGTAATTAGCGCAATTTCATCGTTATAGCAGACGATAGCAGTAGGCTTTTCAACCCCGCCTTGTAAGACTTCTTTTATTTTCTCCCGTAAGGCATTGTCCTCTTCCTCTGAATTATAGGTAAGAATCATATGAGGGTTTGGGAAGATTCCTTGCTCTCGGTGTGCTTGTATAAATCCATTTAGTCGCTTTACACCTTGTTTATCATCTGTTTTAAAAATCCCTAGGATGGATTGGTGATTTAACTCAATTAAGTGGTTAGTAGCCATATATCCTGCTTTAAAATCATCCAATTCAAACGATGGTGCATCTAATCCGTCATAGGATGCATGGATAAATAAATAAGGAATTTTATTTTTTTCTAGATTCAAATAGTATCCTATATTTGGACTTTGAATAGCGCTTTTCGTAGGTTCAATAATCAAACCATCGATAGCATGCAACAGTAAATTTTCTAACCCTTGTCTTTCCTTTACAACGGTGTTATTTGTATTGGTTAAAAGTAGGGTGTAGCCTGCATCTGATAAGGTTGACTCAATTCCCGAGATGATGCTGGGAAAAATATACCCAGAGATGGTAGTAATCATAACCCCGATGGTTTTCTGGTTAGATTTGTTCCCGCGCTCATTAGGGTCTGCCACAAAGGTACCGCCCCCCTGAACACTATAAAGAAATCCTGATGAAATCAAGTCGCTTATTGCCCTCCGTACTGTATGCCGACTGACATCGAATTGATTCATGAGCTCTGTTTCGGTCGGGATTTTTTGATTCGTTTCTATTCGCCCTCCCAATATCCACGATGTAATCTCTGATTTAATACGTTCGTATTTTGGTGCCATATAATCCTAATCCTTCCTTTATGAGAAAAGCACACAATTTGTGCTCCGATCTTCGGTAGATAACCCATTTATGTAAGAAATAGGTGGTAATAATCTATCTCTTTATATTATCACATTCCTATCATATATGCGTACAAAAATAAAAATTAAGCCCATTCTATAAAATTAATGGTTACCAAATTGGAGAATTGTTAAGGGAATTCTATGTTTCACTATAAGTTTGGTAAGTTAAATTCACGAAAATAAAACATAACAAATTTACTAAATATCTATAAGGTGGTTTATTTTAAACCATAAAAAATAAAATTTATGCATACAATAAAAAACGGCTATATAAAGGTGTTCATGTAGATAAATATTAAGAAAACATAAATGAAAACGCTTGTAAATTGTATAAATAATACTTGATTGTACGTACAAATAATATTATTATAGAGTTATAAACTTAAAATATACGTATAAAAGTTTTGGGAAGGTGTTGATTCTAAATTGTTAGATCGATTAAAACAACAGGTGTTAGAAGCAAATCAAGCACTCCCTAAGCATCATTTAGTCACTTTTACTTGGGGGAATGTAAGCGGTTTTAGTGAGGAAGAAGGGTTAGTGGTTATTAAACCTAGTGGTGTTCCTTATGAACAATTAACTTTAGAGGATATGGTCGTAGTAGATTTAGAGGGGCGTGTTGTTGAAGGGAATTTAAAGCCTTCTTCAGATACTCCGACACACCTAGTTTTATATAAGAGCTTCCCGAATGTCGGTGGGGTTGTTCATACCCATTCCACGTGGGCAACCAGTTTTGCTCAAGCAGGGAAGTCCATACCTTGTCTTGGAACTACTCAAGGGGATTATTTCTATGGAGCCATTCCGTGTACACGACCAATGAAAGAAAAAGAAATAATGGAAGACTATGAAAAAGAAACAGGACATGTCATTGTGGAAACGTTTAAAGAGAAGGGGATCGACCCGATAGAGATCCCTAGTGTTCTCGTACACAGTCATGCACCTTTTAACTGGGGGAAGACTCCGCTAGAAGCCATACATAATGCTGTTGTATTGGAAGAAGTGGCGAAAATGGCTTGGAGGACCCTTCTAATTAATCCGGATATTCCTCCTATGGACCAAGTTCTATTGGATAAACACTATTTACGCAAGCACGGAAAGAATGCTTATTATGGTCAGAGATAAAAAGGAGGCATGTTAACAATGGAGGAAAAATACACGATTGGTGTTGATTACGGTACAGAGTCCGGGCGTGCTGTGCTCGTTTCATTAAAAGACGGTAGGGAGATAGCGGATCACGTCACTCCTTATCGTCACGGAGTAATAGATGAAGAGTTACCAGAATCTAAGATTCCGCTTGGGTATGAGTGGGCGTTGCAGCATCCGAGTGACTATGTAGAGGTTTTAACAACTTCTATTCCTGAAGTGTTAAATGTAACTGGTGTATCCAAGGATGACATTATTGGCATTGGGATTGATTTTACAGCTTGTACAATGCTTCCCGTAGACGAGAATGATATACCTTTGTCCTTCCACCCAGAATGGAAAGATAATCCGCATAGCTGGATTAAACTCTGGAAGCACCATGCAGCTCAATATAAAGCGGATCAATTAAATGAAATTGCAGAACGGCGTGGGGAGAAATTTTTACCGCGTTATGGTGGGAAGATTTCTTCCGAGTGGATGATTGCAAAGATCTGGCAAATCCTTGAAGAAGCACCTGAAGTTTATGAAAAAGCAGATAAGTTCGTGGAAGCGACGGATTGGGTCGTTTCGCAGTTATCTGGGAATTTAGTTAGGAATAGCTGTACGGCAGGCTATAAGTCTATTTGGCACAAACGAGACGGTTATCCAAGTAAAGCGTTTTTCAAGGAACTAGATCCTCGTTTAGAACATCTAACTGAAACAAAACTACGTGGAGAGATTCTTCCTTTAGGATCTAAAGCAGGAGAATTGACGAAAGAGATGGCGGGGGCGATTGGATTAAATCCTGGAATAGCGGTTGCGGTTGGTAATGTAGACGCGCATGCTGCTGTTCCGGCAATGGGAGTAGTTACTCCGGGTAAGATGGTAATGGCAATGGGTACGTCTATTTGTCACATGTTGCTTGGGGAAGAAGAGAAACAAGTGGAGGGCATGTGTGGAGTAGTAGAAGATGGGATTATTCCGAATTTTTACGGATATGAAGCAGGCCAATCTGCTGTAGGAGATATTTTCGGGTGGTATGTAAATCAAGCTGTCCCTGAATATGTAAAACAAGAAGCGGAAGAACAAGGGTTAAATACGCATGAGTATTTAGAGAAACAGGCATCTATTTATTCACCTGGAGAAATTGGCCTTCTTGCATTGGATTGGTGGAATGGAAATCGATCCGTTCTGGTAGACACGAACTTGGGTGGATTACTAGTAGGGATGACGTTGCAAACCAAGCCGGAGGAAATATACCGAGCGCTATTAGAAGCAACTGCATTTGGTACGAGAAAGATAGTAGATGCTTTTCACCAAAACGGTGTTTCTGTTGATGAGTTGTATGCATGTGGAGGTTTACCTCAAAAGAACAAACTACTCATGCAAATCTATGCAGATGTAACAAATCGGACTATTAAGATTGCGGATTCTAAGCAAACGCCAGCGTTAGGTGCGGCGATGTTTGCGGCGGTGGCTGCAGGTTCAGAAAAAGGTGGATACGATACGGTTCTACAAGCTGCCGAAAACATGGCACGAGTGAAAGATGAAGTGGTCAAGCCGATTCCGGAACACGTTGAAATATATGAAAGACTGTATGAAGAGTATGTAAAGCTTCACGATTACTTCGGGCGTGGAGAGAATGATGTGATGAAACGTTTGAAAGAAATTCGAAAACCAACAAGTGAAGCGGTATCTACAAACTAAGGAGGAAATGACATGCTAGAAATTAAGCCGTACCAGTTTTGGTTTGTTACTGGGAGTCAGCACTTATACGGAGAAGAAGCGTTGCGAGAGGTAGAAAAGCATTCGGTCGAAATGGTAGAAGGGCTAAATGAGAAGGGAAATTTCCCTTATACTATTCAGTTTAAATCTGTTGTAACAACGTCAACAGAAATAGAAAATCTCATGATGGCTGCCAATCAAGATGACCATTGTGCGGGTGTTATTACGTGGATGCACACATTTTCTCCGGCGAAGCTTTGGATTGCTGGTTTAAATAGCTTGAAGAAGCCACTTCTTCACTTGCATACCCAGTACAACCAGAATATACCATGGGATTCCATAGATATGGATTTCATGAACTTAAATCAAGCGGCGCATGGAGACCGTGAATATGGGTTTATGGTTACAAGGCTCCGTGTACCGAGAAAAGTCGTAGTAGGATATTGGGAGAGCAAGGAAGTTTTTGAGAAAGTATCTAGTTGGATGCAAACGGCTGTTGCATTTACGGAAGGGAAAAATATCCGTGTTGCAAGATTTGGGGATAATATGCGAAATGTAGCCGTAACAGATGGCGACAAAGTAGAAGCGCAAATTAAGTTTGGTTGGGTTGTAGATTACTATGGAATTGGTGATCTAGTAGAAGTGATCCACGCTATCCCTGAAGAGGAAGTAGAAAACTTATTTAATGAGTATAATAGGTTGTATGATTTTCCTGATGAGTCGAGTGCAAATGGAAAACTTCAGGAATCTATCAAAGAGCAAGCCCGTATCGAATTAGGATTAAAGCGATTCTTAACGTCGAAAAACTATAATGCTTTTACTACTAATTTTGAGGACTTGCATGGGATGAAGCAACTACCAGGCTTGGCTGTTCAACGTTTGATGGCAGACGGATATGGTTTTGCTGGAGAAGGGGACTGGAGAACAGCTGCTTTATTACGGATGATGAAGGTTATTGCCAATAACAAAGGCACATCATTTATGGAAGATTATACGTACCATTTAGAACAAGGTAATGAAACGGTACTAGGCTCACATATGTTAGAAATTTGTCCAACTGTAGCGGCAACGAAACCTAAAGTGGTTGTAAATCCGTTATCAATGGGTGATAGGGAGGATCCTGCTCGGTTAGTATTTGATGGTCGGGGTGGAGATGCGGTGGTTGCTTCGTTAGTGGAATTAGGAGGACGCTATCGTCTAGTTATTAATGAGGTAAAAGCTGAACAGCCTACTATAGATACACCTAATCTTCCTGTGGCAAAGGTGCTTTGGAAGCCGGAGCCTTCCTTGGCGGGATCTGCAGAAGCGTGGATATACGCTGGTGGTGCACACCATACTGTATTTTCGTTTACGGTGAGCACAGAACAACTTTATGATTTCGCTGATATGGCACAAATAGAGTGTGTTGTCATTGATGAAGATACAAATGTGAGACAGTTTAGAAATGAATTGAAATGGAATGAAGTTGTTTGGAGGAAGTAAGGGGACCTGTTTGATGATCTTTCATTAGGGCCTATCCTTAGATCGGGCCCTAATGATGGATAAAAAATTATAATTGTACGTATAAATGTAATATAAATTGTTGACTATACATAACTTGGATGGTAACATCAGATTAAATTAAGAATTTATACGAACAAAAAATCATAAATGACACCTGAGGGGGTGGTACCATTTACGAGTTCAAAATTTTACGGTCCAATGAAAGCGCTTTAGAACAATAATTATGGGGGTTTGTTTAATGAAAAAGTTATTAATTCTTTTCTTCTTTTCAATAATGGCTTTTGCCTTAGTTGCTTGTGGTGGAGATTCGGAGGAAACAGCAGCGGACGAAACGACAGTTGTAGGGGACGACATTGAAAATGCGACAGAATTATCTTACTGGACTTTTGCTGGTCAACATGTTGACTTATTTGAGGATGCTGCAAAAAGATGGAATGAGGAAAACCCGGACCGCGCAATCAAACTCGTAGCGGAAGCGTATCCTTTTGATCAAATGCACAACAATCTCTTGCTTGCCTTACAATCAGGTGAAGGTGCCCCGGATATCACAGACATTGAGCTTGGCAAATTCGCTAACTACTTAGAAGGTGAGCCACAGTTAGAGCCAATGAATGAATATGTGGAGCCAGTATTAGATAAATCGGTAAAAGAACGATTCGACATTTACGCGAAAGATGGCAATTACTACGGTATTCCTACCCACGTCGGGTCTACTGTTATGTATTACAACACGGAAATAATGGATCAAGCTGGCGTGGATATTGATTCCATTAAGACTTGGGATGATTTTGTAGAAGCTGGTAAAAAGGTAGTGGAAAACACGGATTCTTTTATGTGGAATGTAGGTACAACAGACTGGTTGATGGATTATTGGCCAATGATTTCTCAGCAGGATACAGATATGTTTGATGAGAATGGTAACTTATTGATAGATAGCCAAACGCATATTGATACCTTACAGTTCTTGAGTGATGCGGTACACAAACATAAAATTGCTGAAGTTACACCAGGTGGGATGAATCAATCTGAGGAATTTTACGGTTACTTCAGTGAGGGTAAATCCGGAGCTATTCTTGCACCGATATGGTACATGGGAAGGTTCTTGGATAATATGCCAGACTTAAAAGGTAAAATTGCTATCCGTCCAATGCCTGCATGGGAAGAAGGTGGAGACCGCTCCGCTGGTATGGGTGGTACAGGAACAGTTGTTACGAATCAATCCGAACACAAAGAGCTTGCTAAAGAATTTCTTGCCTATACGAAATTATCCGAAGAAGGTAGTACTAAATTATGGACTGTGTTAGGCTTCGACCCTCCACGTTGGGATATTTGGGAAAGTGAAGCTGTGAGAGAAGATAATAAATATTATCAATACTTTGGAGACAATATCTTTGACGTCTTATTAGAAGTGAAGGATGAAATTAATGAGTTACATCTTACACAAAATACGCCAGATGTTGTAACAGAGTACAACACAAATGTGGCAGAAAGTGTTATTAGGCAGCAATCGATGACTCCTGAAGAAGCACTTAAACAGGCTGCTGAAGCCGTAAGATCAGAAATGGAAAAATAAAAGAAGATTGAGGCGTTTTAAGTCTATTTAAATAGAAGCAGGTTGTGAGCTTGCTTCTATTTAAATGACTTTTTATTCGGATTCGGATGAATGTAAAGTTTCGATGTCTAAAACGGATGCCTGCGCTTTTGTTTCAATAATTTTCTAAAAGTTTGTTATTTGTATTGAAAAATGGGCTAAGGGAAGGTATACTTTGAATTACCAAAAACTTATACGTACAAATTTTGCCTGTGAGTTTAATAGAGATGTCTATAAGACAATAGGGCAATCGGAAGTGATTTATATTTTGCCCATATTGAAAACGCATACACCTCACAAGGTATCGCCAGAAAAATTCTGACCAGAGTACCTTTGGATCTTTCTTAAAAGGAGTCGTTTTAATTGGAAAAACAGTTAAAAGCAAAGATGAACCTTGATAGAAACAACCGAATTGGGGAAGTCGATGAACGCATATACGGTTCATTCATTGAACACCTAGGTAGAGCCGTGTACGGAGGTATTTATGAGCCGGAGCATCCGCTTGCAGATGAGCAAGGATTTCGTAAGGATGTGGTCGAGCTTGTAAAAGAACTTAAGGTTCCTATTGTTCGATATCCTGGTGGCAATATGGTGTCGGCTTATAATTGGGAAGACGGAGTTGGCCCTAAGGAAAGTCGACCAAGAAGACTTGAGTTAGCATGGCGCACGATTGAAACAAATGAAGTTGGTACGAATGAATTTGTGGACTGGGCTAAGAAGGTCCATGCAGATGTGATGATGGCGGTAAATTTAGGAACAAGAGGAATTGATGCCGCTAGAAATCTAATTGAGTACACAAACCATCCTGGTGGTACGTACTGGAGTGACCTCCGAAAATCGCACGGGTATGAACAGCCCCATAATATAAAAACATGGTGTCTAGGTAACGAGATGGATGGCCCATGGCAAGTAGGGCATAAAACCGCTTATGAATATGGAAGAATCGCGCAAGAAACAGGGAAGGCAATGAAGTTAGTGGACCCTAGTATAGAGCTTGTGGCATGCGGAAGCTCTAACACAGGAATGCCAACTTTTCCAGAATATGAAGCGACGGTACTTGATATCGCCTACAATGAGGTCGACTACATTTCCCTGCATCAGTATTACGGAAATAGAACGAATGATCCAGCTAATTATTTAGCTAAAAATATGGACATGGACCATTTCATCCATTCCGTAATTGCAACCTGTGATTATATTAAAGCAAAGCACAGAAGTAAAAAAACGATCATGCTTAGTTTTGATGAGTGGAATGTCTGGTATCACTCAAATGAAGGAGATAAAGAAATAGAACCATGGACAGTTGCCCCTCCGCAACTAGAGGATGTGTACAATTTTGAAGATGCTCTACTAGTCGGAAGTATGCTTATTACATTACTAAATCATGCCGACCGGGTCAAAATGGCATGCATGGCCCAGTTAGTAAATGTTATCGCACCGATTATGACTGAGAACCATGGACGTTCATGGAAGCAAACCATTTTTTATCCGTACATGCACACATCGGTGTTTGGTAGGGGAATAGCCATCCAACGAATCCTTTCTTCTCCAAAATATGATAGTAAAGATTTCACAGATGTCCCGTATATTGATAGTGCCTCCGTACTCAATCAAGAAGAGGAAGAGCTTACTATTTTTCTAGTAAATAAGCATTTAGAGGATAGTATCTCCCTTCAAGCGGATCTAAGAAGTTTTGAAGGCTATCGACTAATCGAACATATCGTGTTAGAGAATGACGATTTAAAAGCGACAAACACTGTAAAAGAGGAGAAAGTTTTTCCGCACTATAATGGTCATTCAACACTACAGGATGGCATGTTAGAAGTTGAATTAGCCAAAACATCTTGGAATGTCATTCGGTTAAAAAAGTCTCTGGAGTAACTATTTTTGGATGAAGTATGAGTGAAAGTAAAGCCTCGTGGTCGTAATTTTTAAACCCACTTGAAGGTTAAGGAGGAAATAAGATGGAACCTTTAACAAATAGCTCTCAAATCACCGAGGAAAGATCGATTGTAAAGAAGATAGAACCTAGAAAAAACCCTAACAAATTTTTTAAGTTTATCAACTCGAAAAAAGTGGTCCCATACCTTTTTGTAGCACCATTTATTATTTCGTTTTTGGTATTAACTTTATACCCTATGATCCAAGGAATCATCATGAGTTTTCAAAGTGTACTTCCTGGGCAAGTTCAATTTATTGGACTATCAAACTATGAAAGAATTTTTAATCCTACTTTTTTTGAGGCATTAACCAATACAATTTGGTACGTGGCCTTTACTGTTCTAATCTTAACCATTATTCCAATGTTACTTGCTATTTTCTTAAACTCGAAACTAGTTAAATGGAAAACATTATTTAGAGCGTCTTTTTTCTTACCTGCTCTTACCTCTACCATTGTTGGAGGTATGATTTTTCGCTTAATGTTTGGGGAGCAAAATACAGCATTAGCAAACCAAATCATTAGCTTCTTTGGACTTGATCCAGTAAATTGGCGATTTACCCCATGGGCAGCCATTTTCTTAATGGTTATTTTAGCTTCGTGGAGATGGATAGGAGTTAATATCCTGTATTTTCTTGCTGCATTACAAAATGTACCGGAGGAATTGTACGAAGCAGGTGATATTGATGGTGCATCTGCTTGGCAGAAACTAAGGTACATTACGATCCCGCAGCTGAAGCCAATCATCATTTTCGTAAGTACAATTACGATTATTAATGGATTTAGAATGTTTGAAGAAAGTTTTGTATTTTGGGAAGCGGGTTCACCAGGAAATATTGGTCTTTCCGTAGTCGGGTATATCTACCAAGAAGGAATCAGACAAAACGATATCGGATTTGGGTCTGCGATCGGTGTTGTGCTGATGTTAATCATTTTCCTAGTAAGTATCATTTATTTAATAGCCACAGGAACCTTTAAAAGAGGTGAAAACCAATGACAATAAGTAAGAAGAAACGTCTATATACCTGGTTAGCAACGATTGGTGTTGGTATCGCGGCATTCATTACAGTATTCCCACTCCTGAGTTTAGTTGTCTCATCCTTTCGCCCATCCTCTGATTTGATGCGTGACGGTATAAGCTTAAGTATTGACTTCAGTAAAATGAGTCTCGATAACTATACTTATATTTTTACACAGGCGGCAGACTATTGGTCGTGGTACGGAAATAGTTTGATTATCTCAGTAATTACCATTGTCTTATCGTTGTTCTTCTCATCCATGGTTGGATACGCGTTAGCCGTTTACGACTTTAAAGGAAGAAACTTTTTCTTCCTACTCGTATTGTTAATTATGATGGTTCCATTCGAAATTCTGATGCTACCACTCTATCAACTAATGATTGATCTTCAACTTATTGATAGTTATTTTGGTGCCGTCCTCCCGATGGTGGTTGCCCCAGTTGCGGTTTTCTTCTTCAGACAGTTTGCAATGGGTCTTCCACTTCAGTTAATGGATGCTGCACGAATAGATGGAAGCTCTGAATATGGAATTTTCTTTAGAATTATGTTGCCATTAATGGCGCCTTCTTTAGCTGCAATGGCTATTTTGCAAGGGTTAGGAAGCTGGAACAACTTCCTATGGCCATTATTGGTATTAAGATCAAATGACATGCTGACCCTACCAATTGGTCTAGCAACCCTGCTAACCCCGTACGGTAACAACTATGATGTGCTAATTGCCGGTTCTGTTTTAACAATTGTTCCGATTATTATTCTATTTATCTTCTTCCAAAAATTCTTTATTGCAGGGTTAACTACTGGTGGAGTTAAAGGATAAGGGATATTAGACATTGTTAGAAACTAGTCTAGCAATGTCTCCTGTTTTTGTATGACAAGTAGATAAAGGTGGTAATAAGGATGTATGCGAATGGGTTTATGTCAGCGTTAGACCGGGCAGCCATATGGATCACTAGAATGGCACATTTAAATGTACTGTGGTTGTTTTATTGCCTGAGGGGTCTTGTTATTGGAGGCTTTTTTCCTGCAACAGTTGGATGTCTTAGTGTTGCGAGAAAGTGGCTTAGGGGAGAACAAGACGTAAAAGTAAGTGAGCAAATGAAAAAAGGCTATAAGCAAGAGTTTTTCACCTCGAACATATTGGGATGGGTAATGGTACTAATTGGTGTTGTCTTGTATTTGAATTATCAAGTAATGAAAGCATCGACAGCTGACATTCCCTTCCTTGTTCCCTTCTTTTTCTTTGCTATGCTATTTTTTTATTTGCTTGTCCTCGTTTGGGCATTCCCATTAATGGCTCACTATAACGGAGGCATTCTCCAACATATGAAGAATGCCATAGTTATCGGTTTAACAAAGCTCCATATATCCGTTGCAATTTCTATAACCTTATTTTCTCTTGTCTATCTATCGTTAGAGTACCCAACGATTATCCTGTTTTTTTTATTTAGCTTAGGATCTTTAATCTGGTATTGGTTAGCATCACGTATTTTTCAAAAGCTAGATCAATCTAAATCTATTCAACATAACCATTCATCTTAAAAATCTAAGGATGGAATGAAAAAAGATAGAGGGGTGCACAATGAAAAAAAACCAAGTGATTATAAATACGGACATTCATAAAGGAACGATTAATAAAAATATATACGGTCACTTTGCCGAGCATTTGGGTAGAGGGATATACGAAGGTATCTGGGTTGGGGAAGACTCCTCTATTCCAAATACAAACGGAATTAGAAATGATGTACTAGAGGCTTTGAAAGAGTTACATATACCGGTTCTTCGATGGCCGGGTGGCTGCTTTGCTGATGAGTACCATTGGAAAGATGGGGTAGGGCCGCGAGAGAATCGGAAACGAATGGTAAATACACACTGGGGTGGTGTTGTAGAAAATAACCATTTCGGTACACATGAATTTATGATGCTTTGTGACATGCTCGGTGCAGAACCATATATTAGTGGGAATGTTGGAAGTGGATCTGTAAAGGAGATGTCAGAATGGGTTGAATATATGACCTTTGATGGGGAATCCCCTATGGCAAATTGGCGGATTGAGAATGGAAAAAAAGAACCGTGGAAAATGAAGTACTTTGGGGTAGGAAATGAAAACTGGGGTTGTGGTGGAAACATGACACCAGAGTACTATGCGGACCTGTATCGTCGTTATCAAACCTATGTCCGTAATTATGGGGACAACCAGATTTATAAAATTGCCGGTGGTCCAAACGTAGATGATTACAATTGGACAGAGGTATTAATGCAAAAAGCTGCAAACCTTATGGACGGCTTAAGCGTTCACTACTATGTCCATCCGGGTGGTTTTGAAAATAAAGGGCAAGCCGTCCATTTTTCTGAAGCAGAGTGGGACGTGTCCATGCAAAAAACCATGTATATGGATGAATTAATCACAAGACATAGCACAATCATGGATAAATACGATCCAGACAAACGAATTGGCATGATTGTTGATGAGTGGGGGGCTTGGTATGACGTAGAGCCTGGAACAAATCCCGGATTTTTATACCAACAAAACACGATAAGGGATGCCATTATTGCCGGTGTACACTTCAACATCTTCCATCAACATAACGACCGAGTGCAAATGGCCAATATTGCGCAAATGGTCAACGTGATTCAAGCTATGATTTTGACGGAAGGCGATAAGATGCTACTTACACCAACCTATCACGTATTTGACATGTATAAGGTTCACCAGGATGCCGAAAGAGTTGCACTTGACTTACATGTAGATACAATCCAAGAAAATGGCTTCACGTATCCACAGGTTAGTGCATCAGCTTCAAAAGCACAAGACGGTACTTTGCATATCAGTCTTTGCAACTTAGATAAATCTAATTCCGTTTCCCTTGATATAGATCTTCTTGGAATAAATTATTCTCAAGCAACTGGAAGTATCTTGACTGGAAGTGAAATGAACACTAAAAATACATTTGATAATCCAGACCAAGTAAAGCCACAAGTGTTTACAGGGTTAAAAATACAAGGGAATTCGTTGAAAGTAGACTTACCATCTAAATCAATCGTAGTGATAGCTATTAGCTAGTTCAATCATTTATTTGGGGTAGGAGACAATAATCTTTTTGTATGCAAGTCTTTAATGAAGACTAGTGAAGCTGACTCTGAGGGTCTTAAAGACAAATTCATGAAGTCAGCTTTTCCTTTTCTTTTGTCATGATAGGAAAGGGAGCATCCTTTAAATAGGTTTTTAAGTAGTCTCATGGATGAACGGCTAGTAGCCGTAAGGAGAGAAACGTTCCGTTATAAGTGCGTGTTCAAAAAGGAGGATAAAAAGTGCAAAGAAATTCAAGGCGGCGCTGCTTCGAGTACCGGAATGTATGTTTTTAGATACATGAGGAACGGAGAAGCAAGCCAACGCAGAAGTTCAAAGCGATTTTTACCGGACTTTTTGAACATCCTCTATAACCAAGATAACGAAGGTGGTAAGTATGAAGACAAAGCACCGTATTGTTCGCGAGTATATTCAATCCAAAATATTAGATGGAACATTTAGTCCTAACGAAAAAATTGGCTCTGAAAGTGAATTTATGGAACGATTTCAAGTAAGTCGCCACACAGTCCGACTAGCAATTGGGGACTTAGTAAATCAGGGCTGGCTGTATCGGAAACAAGGGGCAGGCACTTATTGTGCAGCAAGATCTGAACTAGGCCAAATGGATAAAAATCACAAAAATATTGCCCTCATTACGACAAATATTTCGGATTACATTTTTCCTTCTATTATACAAGGAGCGGAATCTTATCTAAGTAAGCATGGATACAATGTTAGCCTATTTAGTACAGATAATGATCACAAGCATGAAAAAGAAGTACTGGAGAAAATACTGACCCATCCCATTGACGGGGTGATTATAGAACCAACCAAAAGTGCTCTATCCAATCCGAACATCCATTATTTTTTAAATCTTGAGAAGTCAGATATACCCTATGTCATGATTAATGCTTATTATGATGAGTTAGAACCATTTAGTATCACGATTGATGATGTAAAAGGTGGATTCATTCAAACGGAACACCTCATCATGCAAGGGCATCAAAACATACTAGGTTTCTTCAAGACAGACGATTTACAAGGGACGAGGAGAATGAAGGGATATATTAAGGCACATCGTTCTCACCAGCTGCAGATAAATCCTAGTAATATCATTACCTATCATACGGAGGAGAAATCTACCAAACCAGTTGATATGCTAGAAAAAATTCTGTTACGTCCAGGTCAAACTAGACCAACCGCCATTGTCTGTTATAACGATGAACTAGCACTCTTGCTCTTAGATGTTTTAAGAAAGCAAAAGTTAAAGATACCTAAGGATATTTCTTTAATAGGCTATGATGACTCTATTCTTTCACAGGTTTCAGAAGTAAAGCTAACCACCATTAAGCACCCACAAGCTGTTATGGGAGAAGTAGCTGCTCGAAAGATATTAGAAGTCATAAACGATCGAGTGTCGATTCCGCCGTATAAGGGACGACAGGACTCCATTACGTATGAACCAGAGCTTGTTATAAGAAATTCGACGAATACCTTTGAAACACCAAGGATAGAAATACAAACCGTATAAGGGTTGATTTTTACGAAGGAGAGGTAAGTATGACAGATAATCAAATAAAAAAACTAGATGTTGTTACAAGTATCGGGACGAAACCGGAGTTACCAAAGGATATAGCGTATAGCTTTCCAGATGGTGTTGAGGTAGATTTTGAAATAGAGTGGGAGCCCGTTCACGCAGAATCATACGGTGAACAAGGGACATTTGAGGTTAATGGGTTTTTAAAAGTATTAGAGTACCCAAACCCTATAGTTGAACAAAGAGCAGATCCGTATGTTTATAAACATACAGATGGTTACTATTACTTTACCGGTTCCTATCCAGAGTATGATCGAATTGTATTGAGGAGATCAAAAACCATAACTGGATTAAAAGAGGCGAAGGAAAAGACGGTTTGGATGAAACATAACGAGGGAATCATGTCTGAGCATATTTGGGCTCCTGAACTTCATTTCATTGATGGGAAATGGTATATCCATTATGCAGCGGGAGATAAAGACGATGTATGGGCAATACGGCCTTATGTACTAGAAAATGAATCGGATAATCCGCTTGAAGGTGATTGGGTAGAAAAAGGCGCAATTAATACGGATTTTCAAAGCTTTTCTTTAGATGCTACTACATTTGAAAATAACGGTAAAAGATATCTCGTTTGGGCCCAAAAAGTGGATAATGACACGATTTCTAACCTGTACATAGCGGAAATGGAAAATCCGTGGACGATTAAACCTAGACAAATAGAGCTTTCAACACCTGACTTAGAGTGGGAACAACACGGTTTCTATGTAAATGAAGGTCCAGCAGCCATTAAAAGGAATGGGAAAATCTATCTTGCATACTCAGCCAGTGCTACGGATCACCGATATTCTATGGGCTTATTAACAGCAGACCAAAATAGTAATCTATTAGATCCGTCCTCATGGACAAAATCGAAAGATCCAGTTTTCGTCACGAATGAAGAAACGAGTGAATATGGACCTGGTCACAATAGCTTTACTGTTGCAGAGGATGGTCAAACAGATCTGCTCGTTTATCATGCCCGTCCTTACAAGGAAATTGTAGGAAATTCATTGTATGACCATAACCGTCATGCACGAGTTCAACAACTATTGTGGGATAAAAATGGGGTGCCTTATTTTGGGTATCCAGGCATGACAAAGGATCTAAAACAAATAAACATTGTCGCGAAGGTGACGGTTAAATAGAAATGAATAGTTTGAGGGATGATGCCAATGAGTTGTAAAGGTTGTACCCCATCACTATCCAATTTTGAAGTGAAACGATTAGTGAAGGAACAGCTTGAAATGGAGCGGGATCTAGTGGATGACAAAACGTATGACGATAGAATTCGAGAATGCAACAATTGTCCATCTTTGCTTTCAGATACTACCTGTGCCCACTGTGGCTGTTATGTTGAGTTCAGAGCTAGGCTTTCCTATAAAGCTTGTCCATACCCGGAAGGTGCAAGGTGGTAGATTGTCTTGTGACTAAGGAATCCATAATACTTTTATCCCGCATTAACGGGCAGTAATACCCCCACCTCAAGTCTTAAGTAAAACGTGAAGAGTAGGGGGATAGACTGCCCGTAAAGCCGATTCGTTCAACTAACAATCAGTGGGGGATGAAGAAAACCCCCACTGATTGAAGTTTCACTTTATAGAAATGGGGAGGATTCTATGAAAATACCAAAGGGGATATACACACTTGCTAAACAGTTAAACAAAGAAGAACTAGCATTACCATATATTGCGGTGGAGAATAGGGTAATAGGTAGCATACTTCCGTATTTGAAGGAAAATGGGTATAACAATGTGACGCTTGTTGTGGATAAGAATACGTACGAAGTTGCCGGGAAAAGGCTAGAAGAGGATTTGTTAGATGATGGAATACGAACACATACCGTTCAACTAGTAGCAAATTCGAATAAGCAGGTAATTGCAGATGAGGCTACCCTCATCCAAATCCTTGTTGAAACACCTAATCATACGGATATATATGTAGCGGTAGGTTCAGGTACTATACATGATCTAGTACGATTCTCGGGATATAAAACAAATATCCCATTTATTTCCGTGCCCACAGCTGCATCGGTTGACGGATTTACATCCAAAGGCGCTCCCCTTATTCTGAGAGGGGTCAAGCAAACAATTCAAACTGCTTCCCCTGTTGCTGTTTTTGCGGACATAGATATTGTAAAAGAAGCACCAAAGGAAATGACAGCAGCTGGCTTCGGTGACATTTTAGCGAAATATACATCCCTTTTCGATTGGGAGATTTCAAAGCTCATAGGGGAAGAACCCTATAACGAACTCGCTTCAAGGATGACAAGACGTACATTAACCCAATGTGTGAACAGTGTAGACAAAATTGCACATCATGACGATGAGGGCATAAAAATTCTAATGAATTCTTTAATTGAATCAGGGCTCATTATGTTGCTTCTTAATTATTCCAGGCCAGCATCTGGAGGCGAGCATCATTTGTCTCATTATTGGGAAATGGATTTGTTGAAGAGAGAGGAAAAACAAATGCTACACGGGGCCAAGGTGGGAGTAGCTACCGCAATCATTGTAGAGTTATACAAGCAAAGGCTAGAAACTATCCCGTCCCAGAGTTCATCTAACTGGGAGAAGGTGCTAGGTCTTTTAGAAAGACTTCCGAGTCCAGAGGAGGTAAGACAATTACTACATCAAGTAGGGGGGCCCACCACCACAGAGGATCTAGATTTAGACGATGAGCTAGTGAAACAAAGCTTAAATGAAGCCTTTCTTTTACGTGATCGTTGCACAGGTCTTCAACTAATCAACCGTTTTAAAAAGAGTGATTTGCCGTATCCTTTAGTTTAGTATGTTAGGCAGACTTGACAAGTGTCCCTATCCTTTTTATATTTAAGATTATAATCACGTATATCTAAAAACAATGAAAAGGATTAGTATCATTTGTCAGCATTCTTAAAGAGAGGAAATGTGTGGTGAAAATTTCCGAATGCGGTATGAGAACCTACCTTGGAGTTTTGTGCTGAAAAGCGACAGCGGAGCAATCCGATATCAAAAAGAGTGCATAACAGTTGTTATGAATTAGGGTGGTACCACCAAGCCTCGGTCCCTTTACAGGACTCGAGGCTTTTTTGTGCTTAAAAAATGAAAAAGGTGTGAGCGAAGTGGGTAAAAAAGGGAAACAATTTGTAGAGAAAGTAACAGCAATGGAAGAGGAATTTGCCCAATGGTACACGGATGTTGTGAAGCAGGCAGACCTAGTTGACTATGCTTCTGTTCGTGGTTCGATGATTATTCGTCCATATGGGTATGCCATTTGGGAAAATATCAGAGATGTGCTTGATAAGAAAATTAAAGATACTGGTCACCAAAACATGTATTTCCCGTTATTTATTCCAGAGAGTTTATTACAAAAGGAAAAGGATCATATTGAAGGCTTTGCGCCTGAGGTAGCTTGGGTTACGCATGGAGGAAATGAAGAACTTCAAGAACGTCTCGTTGTTCGCCCAACTTCAGAAGTTTTATTTGCGGAGCATTACTCCAAAATCATTCACTCCTATCGTGATTTACCTAAGTTATACAATCAATGGAGTAACGTGGTGCGTTGGGAAAAGACAACAAGACCTTTCTTGCGTTCGTTAGAATTCCTATGGCAAGAAGGCCATACCTGTCATGCGACGGACCAAGATGCTGCTGAGGAAACGAGAAAAATGCTAGATGTGTATGCATCTGTTTGTGAAGACTTTCTTGCCATTCCAATTGTAAAAGGGAAGAAAACGGAGAAGGAAAAATTCGCTGGCGCAAAATATACATTGACGATTGAGAGCCTAATGCATGATGGAAAGGCATTGCAAACAGGTACCTCGCACCATTTGGGAACGGGATTTGCTGAAGCCTTTGATATTAGCTATAGCGATGAAAATGGGGAACAGAAACCGGTTCATCAAACCTCATGGGGTATTACGACTCGTTTAATTGGGGCGTTAATCATGGTTCATGGAGATAATCGCGGACTCGTAGTACCACCTAGAGTTGCACCGACACAAGTAATGATTGTACCAATTGCACAGCACAAGGAAGGCGTTCTAGAAAAAGCTTACGATTTGAAAAATCAGGTTGCAAAGATCGCTCGTGTAGATATTGATGCGAGTGACAAGATGCCTGGTTGGAAGTTCAATGAATATGAAATGAAAGGAATTCCTCTTCGCCTAGAAGTCGGACCAAAGGATATGGAAAAGAATCAAGTAGTCCTAGTTCGACGTGATACTGGAGAAAAAAGCTTTGTCGCTATAGATGAGCTACCAGCCATTATTCCTGGTTTATTAGAGGAAATTCAACAAAACTTATATGATAAAGCATTATCTCATCGAAAAGAGAAAACAACGAAAGTAACTACTTTTGATGAATTCAAACAAGCATTAGAACAAAATCCTGGTTTCGTAAAAGCGATATGGTGTGAAAATACTGCTTGTGAAGAAAAGATAAAGGAAGAGACAAGTGCAACTTCTCGCTGTATTCCGTTTGACGAGGAAAATCAAGCTGGACACTGCGTATGCTGTGGGAAGGAAGCTAGTCAACTTGTCTATTGGGCTAAAGCGTATTAGTGGAATGTATTTCCATGCGAATGGTACTATACGTGGAAGTAAAATACGTTTATAATAAAAGTATTAAAAATATTATACATCCGATAAAGGCAAACCTTTGGAAACGGAGGGACGCAAAGCTATAGGGGCTAAAATTCAGATGAATGATGCCTGCCAGCTACCGAAGAGATAAGAAAACTAATCTTCGGATTAGTTTTCTTAGTGCCTATTGGATGAAATAGGAGGAAAAATATGAAAAAGTTTTTAATTCCCACAGCTGTTGTTTTGTCGCTAGGGTTTGGGGGACAGGTTTCCGCAGCAGTACCAAGTACTCCAGATAACCTGGAATCAGAAGCTGGGTCACTTCCAGGAGAGTTTTTGTACAAGTTGGATCAGTTTTATGAAGAGTTTCGATTAGCTTTCACTTTCGATTCAGAGAAAGAATCTGAGCTCCTCCTTCAGTTTGCAGCAGAACGTTTGGCAGAAGCAACCGAATTATCAGATGAGGAAAAAGGGGAATTCTTAGAGGATCTTATGGATTCTTATCAAGAACTTCTAGAAAAGGCTCAAGAGGAAGTTTCTGAAGTAATAGAAGATGACTCTGTTAGTGACGAAAATCAGGAAGAAATTAGTGAAGAATTGGAAGAAGTTGCCGAGCTTGATGAGGAGTTAGAGTCTGAATTAAGTGAGGATCAATTGGAACAGGTGAAAGAAGTTCAGGATAAAGCGTACCTTGTGGCTAATGTCACCAAAGGATTTGATATGGAGACAGTGAAAAGCCTAAGAGAAGCCGAGCTTGGTTATGGTGAAATAGCGAAAGTGATTTCTCTAGCAGAACTTTCTGGTAAGACACCAGAAGAAATTACTACTATGCTAAAAGAATCCGACCTCGATTCGGTAATGGCTGAACTAGGCTATACCATGACAGATATTAAAGAAGTCGTATATCAGAAGAAAGCTGATTATTTACAAACCTTATTAGCAGAGGCAGAAGCTAATGGCGATGAAAAGACAGCTAAAAAGCTTAATAAGAAATTAGACTCTTACCATAAACGGCTAGAAAAGATTGCTTCAAGGCAGGTCGATGAAGAGGAAGCGGAAGAAGAGGAATTGGATACAGATGTACCGGAATCTGAAGAAAATGCTTCTGAAGAGGATGACGAGCAAGTAACGGAATCCGATGAAGAGGAAGACATTCCTTCTACCGTTGTGACTTCAGCAAAAAGTTCTAGTAACGAGGAAGAGACAGAACAGGTAAATGCTAATCCTGAGAAACAAAAAGAAAAACAGCAGAAAGCTACAGAGAAACAAAAGGAAGCAGCAGAGAAAGCGGCTGAAAAACAACAAGAAGCCGCTGAAAAAGCCGCCGAAAAGCAACAGAAAGCGGCAGAGAAAGCCAAGGAGAAGGCTGAAAAACAAGCGGAAGAAAGATCAGAAAAAAAGGAAAAAGGTAAAGAAAAAGAAGAAGAAGAAGAAGAAGAAGAAAGAGACGAATAAAAGGAGCCGCAGGGCTCCTTTTTTCATGTGTGAGAAAGAAGTTTTTCTATGTCTTCTTTCATTTGTTCTGGTTTGGTCTGAGGAGCGTATCGATTCACGACATGACCGGATGCATCAACTAAAAACTTCGTAAAATTCCATTTAACTTGTTTGGTGAGGACACCTGGAGCATTTTCGGTCAGATATTGAAATAAAGGATGGATGTTCGGACCCTTCACATCTACCTTACTGAACATTGGGAAGTCTACACCATAATTTAATTTACAATGTTGGTCGATTTCAGATTCTGAGCGTGGTTCTTGATTCATAAACTGATTGCTAGGAAATCCGAGAACGGTTAATCCTTTATCTTTGTAAAACTCATATAATTCTTGTAACCCATCAAATTGTGGGGCGAATCCACAGTTTGTGGCTGTGTTCACAATTAATAATACGTTCCCTTTATATTGTTCGAGTGGTACCTCTTCCCCTTTGATGGTCATAGCGGAATATTCATAAACGCTCATGTCCACGCCTCCTTTTCTTATAAAGTAGCAAGGTGAACTGGCCACGTCAAAAATATTGCTTCATCAAAAAAAGGAAGCTCCAGCTATAATGGAACTTCCTTTCACTATTAATTAGCGCTTACAGCACGATCTTCTTGTTGAATACGGTCAAGTCTAGCTTGAATTTCTTCTTCCGTAAGACCATGTTCTTTCACGTATAAATTACGTGTAGAGGTTCGGCATTCGTGACTGCAGCCTCTCATATATTTATGCTCGTTTTCCTCGGAGCACAGCATTTGTCTGTTACACTCTGGATTTGCACAATTAACGTAACGTTCACAAGGTTGACCGTCAAAGTAATCCTTTCCGACAACCACATGCTCTTTTCTATTTACAGGTACAGATATTCTTTCATCAAAGACATAAAGCTGTCCATCCCAAAGCTCTCCTTGTACCTCTGGGTCTTTTCCGTAAGTGACAATTCCACCATGAAGCTGCCCTACACCTTCAAACCCTTTGTTAACAAGCCATCCAGAAAACTTTTCACAACGAATTCCGCCTGTGCAATAGGTAAGGACTTTTTTACCTTCTAAAAGCTCACGGTTGTCTTCTACCCATTCTGGTAAATCACGGAATGTTTCGATGTCCGGGCGAATGGCTCCTCTAAAATGACCAAGGTCATATTCATAGTCATTACGAGCGTCTAAAACAACGGTGTTTTCATCACGCATTGCTTCATAAAATTCCTGCGGGCTCAGGTACTGACCAGTTGTTTCTCTCGGGTTAATATCATCTTCTAAACGAAGCGTAACGAGCTCAGGACGAGGGCGAACGTGCATTTTTTTAAATGCATGATTATCAGCTTGGTCTATTTTGAATACCATGTTTTCAAACCGCGGATCGTTATGCATTGCTTCCATGTACTTATTGGTATTCTCTATAGTTCCCGATACTGTCCCGTTGATTCCTTCCTTTGCAACGAGTACTCTTCCTTTTAATTCTATTTCCTTACAAAATTTCAAGTGATCCGCTGCAAATTGCTCCGGATCCTCAATGTCTACATAATTGTAGTACAACAGTACTTGAAAACTTCCTTTTTCCATAATTGGTTACCACCTATTCTATTTATATTTGCAAGATATAAATGTTAGGTCGGATATTCAGTTACATCATCTCTTGCAAGTCCATATTTTATCACGGTTTATATGAAATCGGCAAATACAATTTTTGATGTGGAGAGGGGAAATGCTCACAATTAACTAACCTTATATTTACTTAGAGTGATTTCCTCTTTTGCTCTATTAAGCCTGTATATATAGTATGTGGAAAAAGATAATTAGAACTGATTCTCGAATTGAATATTAAAATGAATAATGTACATGTTATAGAAGTAAAGCGAGGAGGTAGAAAATGGATTTTAAAGAGTACAGAAATCAAATTACGGAAAAAAATGACGAGCTTTATTCCCTTATATCATCCTTTTGGAGTGAGTATTCGGGGCTTGGAACATGGCAGTTTTGGGTGGTTCTTTCCTCATTTATCCTTCCACTCATTGTTTTATGGTTTATTGTTGATAGAAAAAGAATCTTTGAAGTTTTTTTCTTTGGATATACCGTTCACCTTTTATGGTCATATATAAATTTAATTTTGGAACAGCATAGTTATATGGTTCATCCATATTCATTATCTCCTATCTTGCCATATGCAATCAATTTAACATCATCGGTTCTGCCAGTAAGTTTTTTGCTAATATATCAATATTGTACAAAAAATAATAAAAATTTTTATATGTATATCTTGATTATAAGCGCGATATTTTCTTTCGTACTTGTCCCGCTAGAGTCACAAATTGGATTACTTGACCTAAACCGTGGATTTAATCATGTCCATATATTCGCTATAGATATAGGGATAACTTTTATTGCTTATTGGGCTACACTATTTGTTAAACGTATAAGATTAAATTAAAATCCTATCGGAATCCCATTTATAAACAATTGGGAAAGGTAAAAATGGGATTCACTATTTCGGAGGCCATTAACTCACATATTTCAGTTCTAGCACAATAATAAACCGTGTACTATGGATACACGGTTTATTTGTTTACCTGCGAGATACTTAAGCATCTCTAATGGTATATTTAACCAAGATTAAGATAAAACCTTCATATTAGTATTTATATACAGTCAAACAAAAATTACTCTTTTTTTAAGCGTGATTAACTAACTGTTGTTTATGCTGTTTTGTTATCGAGGATTTCACGATACTTAATGTTGGTGGATATATTACGTCAATATAAAGGTGACATTGGTAAAATTATTGTAAAGGGCGCTAGCTCAGCTTGCATTGAACTAGAAAAAGTAGTAAAGTGAAGAAGCAAAAGGAAATGGATGGTTGTATAATTCTTTACGATCTCTTTAACAATAAGTGGTGTAAAGGTAATTCCATTCAATTACTTTGTACTTTTATTGTAAGGAGGTCATATACTATGACAGGTAAAGTAAAATGGTTTAACGCAGACAAAGGTTTTGGATTCATCGAGCGTGAAGACGGAGACGATGTTTTCGTACACTTCTCTGCTATCCAAAGCGAAGGTTTCAAGACTCTTGATGAAGGTCAAGAAGTAGAATTTGAAATCGTTGAAGGTAACCGCGGACCACAAGCAGCAAACGTGACGCGTCTGTAATTCGATTATAAATGTGAAAAAGGGTGGATCTCTTCGGAGATGCACCCCTTTTATTTTTCAGCTAGCCATATCGTCCACCGATCTTTCTCGGTAATGGTTCCTTCTGGTAACTGAAGGTCGATATGCTTAACTAGGGTCTGAAGCTGTTCATCTGTTAAGTCATGAAGGATGGAACGACCCGTACGACTTTGGAGATCTTCTAGTAGTATTTGTTTTCCGCTATATTCTTTTCTTGTTTCCCATAACGGAATAGCCTTTATGCTTGTAAAACCTACTTCCTCTAAAGTATGAATTACTTTTTCAGAGGCGTGTCTTCTTTTCTTTTCAATAGCTCCTAAATGGGGGAATAAATCAAAGAAATATCCTCTTATATGTTCTTCACTACCAGGGAGTAAACAATCCTCAGGTGTGCGGTCTTGCACAATATATACCCCGTCATCCTTTAAAACGCGATGTGCTTCGGCAAAAGTAGGAACAAGATCGTTAATATGATGAATTAATGCCCTTTCTAAAATAGCGTCCACACATGAATCCTTTAAATGAGTATCAACCGCACTACCATATTGGAATTGAATCGAAGAATAATCCTTACAGGCCTCGCGTGCCCCATCTAATATCGCTTCAGAAAAATCAATCCCAATGACATGAGAGACACCGAGCTCTGTTAGCGCTTTAGAATAAATGCCTCCACCACAGCCAATATCAGCAGCTAGGTGGATAGGATGAAAATCAATGTTTTCTGTAAGGATTTCTTTCCAAGAGGAATCTGCTTTACGAGTAGTATAGCTATGTTTTACCTTATCTGAGTGAAAGTTAATGGGCATGTGGGTACTCACTCCGCTCTATTTAGTTTGAAAAAATTTGATAAGCGCTTGAGTTCCGCTGTTTTCTTCGCCTTCAGAAGCTAATTTTTCATACAGAGAAAGAGATAGCTCTAACCCTGGGGTAGTCAACCCAAGCTCTTGTGCAGATTCAATCGCAATTTTCATATCTTTAATAAAATGCTTAATATAAAAACCTGGCTCGTAATTCCCTGCAATCATTCTTGGAGCCAGATTGTTTAATGACCAGCTTCCTGCTGCTCCAGTCGTAATGCTATCTAATACTTTACTAGGATTTAACCCAGCCTTTTGGGCATATGTAATAGCTTCACAAACCCCGATCATATTGGAGGCGATCGTAATTTGATTACTCATTTTGGTATGCTGACCTGAACCGGCTGGTCCTTGCAATTGGATGTTTTCTCCCATTACTTGAAAAATAGGAAGCATTTCTTGAAAGGCTTCTGTTTCACCACCGACCATAATCGCAAGCGTTCCGTTACGAGCACCGACGTCTCCACCGGATACAGGAGCGTCTAACACATGAAGATTCTTCATGTGTGCTTTTTGAAAAATTCTTTGAGCAAGGGATGGCTTAGACGTTGTCATATCGATGAGATAAGCACCTGGTTTTGCATGTTCTAATAGCCCATCTTTACCTAGGTACACCTCTTCCACATCTGACGGATAACCAACTATCGTAACCATAACATCCGATGCTTCTGCCAGTTCCTTGACGGATTCCTTCCAAGTAGCCCCTAATTCGATGAGAGACTTTGCTTTACTCTTTGTTCGTGTATATATGTTTAAAGCATAACCAGCTTGCAATAAATTTGCAGCCATACTGCTTCCCATTACTCCCGTTCCGATAAACCCAATTGTTTTTGCACTCATTACAGTCTCTCCTCCTTCATCGTCTAAGTTGTTATTATTCTACAAATGGGGGTCAAATTCCTTTAGAAAAAATGACTGGTGGTTGCTGAAAATCCTTCACATGACACAAAGGAATAAGCGGACTTTGTTCAACAAACATTCATAAAGGCGGTAGAAATTGAGACGGAATGGGCTGGCCACATGATCGGCAAAGTCAGATTTCTTTGAACAAAAATCTCGTCAATATACAAAAGTGAATGACGCAGGTAACGGCTTTGATGATCTGTAAAAGATAGTTTTGTGGAAAAAAAGAGATCAAATCACTATGATTTGGTCTCTTTTAGTTGGTCCATGCCATACTTCATACCGTACGGACCTTCTCTTCTCAATCTCACAAGAAAAAGGTATGTACTTTATCATCGTCTACAGCATAATGCTGGTATGGTTGTTCGTTTTTAAATGCCAAGCATGCTTTTTCATCAATTCCATATCCTATAGATGCCTTTAATTGTTCTATTCCTTTTAGTAAATTATCCCGATCGTTCCATTGGCTAAAATGGACACTAACAACTAGATCCTTGCAAAGGCCTAATCCACTTCCGCTCCAAGGTAAACCGTCATCTGTATCATGTGGAGAGAGCAAAATGGTTTCGGGCATGATAAGAGCACCCGCAGAGTTTCCTGCTATTGGTGTTCCATCCCAATACTTCCGTTGTATAACTTCTTTCAAAGAAGACTGAACGTAGCACTCATAGTAGGTTTTCGTATGCCCTCCACCAATGAAAATCCCAGTTGCTTGATTCAACCTAGTCGTTGCTTCTGATAAGTCATATAAATGGTCTGGATGGAGAACGATCGTATCAATTTGATCAGGTTGAAGTCCTAGGCTTAACCAGTGTTTTGTGTAGTTTGGCTACTTCGATAAAATTCCGTTGCACTTTCGCTTGATTTAAGTTGCCACCGAGCATGAAGAGATAGCGATTAGCCATGGGAGTATTCCTCCTTTTCAAAAGAGCATATCATAAGGCGAATACATTTACATCCGTACGCAGATATCTTACGATAAAGACACTTGTTTTGCATGGAGGAGAAAGCAAAATGGAATGGATGTACAAGCACTTTGAACAGCTGACGACGACAGAGTTATACCAAATTATAAAAGCAAGGATAGATGTATTCGTTTTAGAGCAGGAATGTGCCTACTCTGAACTGGACAACCACGATCAAGCCTCGACCCATTTATTTTTACATAACGGCGAAGAAGTCATCGCTTACGCAAGACTTTTGCCAAAAGGCACTACCTATTCTCAAGCTTCCTTCGGCAGGGTGCTGGTAAATCAGAATTACCGAGGTGGAGGACATGCCAAAGAACTATTACAGCGTTCCATTGATTATATCCTGAAGGAATGGGATGAAGAAGAAATAAAAATTCAAGGCCAAGAGTACTTGCGACATTTTTATAGTTCGTTTGGGTTTGAAGAAATCTCGGATGTGTATTTGGAAGATGGTATTCCCCATGTTGATATGATCCTGAACCAGAAAAGGTAAAAGACCAATTACCGTCATTTCCATAATCTAAATCTGTTGAGGAAGTTATTTGCGGTTATACTAATATTGCCCCATTAAGACAAATTGTCAGGAGGCGATAAAAAGTGATTAGCCGTGATGAGGTCGATCAGTGTAGGACTATGCTCATGGAGCGTCGAAGTGAGCTTAAAAGCGAATTAGAGGATCACTTCGGAACAGAATTTGAATTAATCAAAGAGTCGATGAGTGAGTTATCGAACTACGATAACCATCCAGGTGATCATGGTACAGAGCTCTATGAACGAGAGAAGGACATTGCCTTAAATGATCATCATGAAAAAGAGTGGCGTGATGTTAATTATGCTCTTGAGGCAATCGAAAACGGATCGTATGGGAAGTGTGAGGAGTGCGGGAAAGATATCCCTGTTGAAAGACTGTATGCATTGCCAACAGCAACTCGTTGTATCCAACACACTCAAGAGCCGTATATCTCTTCCTCTCGTCCGGTAGAAGAGGATGTCATCCATCCGAGCATTACGGAAATGGAATCCTCCGTCGATGAAGAAGAATCGACGGCATTTGATCCTGAAGATGCTTGGCAACGAGTAAGTGCATGGGGTACTTCCGAAACTCCATCCGATTTCTATAATACGGATAAAAACTACAATGATATGTTCTTCCATTCCGGAGAAATGATTGGAAGTGCTGAAGAGATTGAAGGATTTATCATTACGGATATGGATGGGAATTATGACGGGGTAAACCTAGACCATGAAATGTATGAAGACTATTTAGACCAAAACGAGGTCAATAGTATATTGTATAGCTAACAAAGAGGGCGGCATCTGTCGCCCTCTTTGTCCTGTGTTTTGTAAATGGTATTTTATAAAGCTTTTGGGTCTTTTAAAACAAATAATAATGTGAAACCTTATATTTTCATGTTCGTATATATGCTATATGAAAGAGGAGGATGTTCCAATGACAGAACATAAAGGCTGTATTAAATGTGGGAGTAAAGATGCGGGTAAAAAGGAAGTATCGATGAGTGGTACAGGGCTATCCAAGATGTTTGATGTACAACATAACCAATTTGTCGTAGTCTTTTGTAAGCAATGTGGCTATTCTGAGTTTTATAACAAACAAAGCTCAGCAGGAAGTAACATTTTAGATTTGTTTTTTGGATGATAAAGAGAAAGGATTGGGCCAGATGGCACCAATCCTTTTTCATCTATAATGAATACCCTCTGGGAAAAAAGGGGGGGAGTCCCCAGAGGATAGGTTCACTTAATTATTGTTGTTGACTTTGTTCTTGATTTTGCGCTGCTAATGTTAACGAAGTTGTTTGTTGCTGTCCATCGCGGTAATAGGTGATATCGATTTTATCTCCTATTTCGGTATTTTCGTATAGATACTGCTTCAAGACGAGCATATTCGTGATTGCTTTATCATTAATTTTTGTAATCACGTCATATTTTTGCAAGGATGCTTGATCTGCTGGTGAATTTACTTGAACATCTGCAACGACTACGCCATCTGTCACATCATTGCTTAAGTTCAAGGTTTGTTGTTTATGTCTTTCTGGTACAGTATTCAGTGCAATAGCACTTATACCCATGAACGGTCGTTCAACATGTCCGTTATCCTCTAGCTGTTGGATGATTGGTTTTGCTGTATCCATTGGGATGGCAAACCCTATTCCTTCAACAGCTTCTTGAGCGATTTTCATCGAGTTAATACCGATTACTTCACCGTTTGCGTTAATTAACGCACCACCACTATTACCAGGGTTGATAGCGGCATCTGTTTGGATGACCTCTGTTGTCCAGTCAGGCTGTCCGTCAGTGTTTAAGTCCATTTCAACGGAACGATTCAAACCACTTATGATTCCTTTTGTAACGGAACCAGCAAATTCAGTTCCAAGTGGGTTCCCAATAGCGATGGCGGTTTGCCCTACTTGTAAATTCTCCGAAGATCCTAACTTCGCTACTTGTTCTACTTTGCTGCCATCTATACGTAATACGGCTAAGTCGCTTAGTTGATCTCCGCCTAGTAATTCAGCTTCCACTTTATCTCCGTTGGCAAGTACGACTTCTAGTTCATTTGCACCTTCCACAACGTGATAGTTGGTTACCACATAGGCTTTACCGTCTTCTTCTTTGTAAATAACTCCGGATCCTGTTCCGGTAGCCTGTGATTCACTCCACAAACTAGCTTCTTGAATGTTGGAAACACCTACAACAGCTTCAGAGTTTTGCTCAATGGCTTGTTGCAGGGATTCTGGTTCTTCCTCTGCAGCTAATGTTTGAACGACGTCACTGGAAGCGGATGTCTCTTCGTCTACTTCACTAGACTGTTCCGTTGGAGTGGTTTCGTTCTCATCATCTAAAGGTATAACACCTGTAGTGATTAAACCTGTACCGACTAGTGCCACAACTAAACCGCCGACTACACTGCTTAGTAACATTTTGAAGGTGCCAGCAGATTTTTGAGTCTGTTTTTCTTCTGTCTCAGACTTAGAGGTTTCCACTTGTACAGGTGAAGCAGAGGACGTCTCTTCGGGTCTTTCCTCCTCGTGGTTTGTTGTATCTTCACTATAAGAATGTAAATTTGGGTTCTCGTGATTTTCATGATCTTTATAATCCATTATGAAATCACACCTTTCTTCAAATTTTACGAGTTATAAAACTAAATTCCTGTTAAAAACCTTTGACAGGGTCAGCCAGGTCCAGCTCCACGGGCTAGATACTCTCGTCATAAGCAGTTATCCTACAGTTGCAAATTCCGTCACTTTCGGAGCCCTGCTAGATTTATTGAGTTTTTGTTTATCTCGTTGTACATTTCTTATTGTACGGAGCAGTTATGGCAATACTTTGGTACAAATGTGTAAAAAGTGTGTAAAACGAAAAGATGGATTCACATTTAAGAAAGATGTGCGAAAATATAAGCAATTAATAGGGGGCGTAAAAAAATGATTCAAGCGAAGGTTGCTATTGTAGAAGATGATGCAAATATTCAAAACATCGTCCAAGCATACTTACAAAAGGATGGGTATGAAACCGTAGTAATGGATAATGCGGAAGATGCCTGGGACTATTGGAATAGTGGTAAAAGTGCGGATATGTGGATACTAGACATTATGCTTCCAGGAATGGATGGTTATGAATTATGTAAAAAGATTCGAGATACGAGTGACGTTCCGATCATTATCATTTCGGCTAAAGATGAAGAAATTGATAAGATTTTAGGCTTAGAGTTAGGTGGAGATGATTATTTAACGAAGCCTTTTAGTCCTCGCGAATTAGTGGCTCGAGTAAAGCGCCTTTTTAAACGGGTGACGGTACAACGGGAGCCACAGGTGGAAAAAGAAGAGCTTCAGATCGGTGAATTAATCGTAAAACTAGATGATCGTCGAATTGTCTGGGCGGGAGCAGAAGTAGAAGTGACAGCGAAGGAGTTTGATATGCTCTCCATCTTTGTACGAAATCAAAATCGTGCATTCTCTCGAGAGGAGCTCCTTAAAAAAGTGTGGGGGGAAGACTATTTCGGAAGTGATCGGGCGGTGGATGATTTAATTAAAAGACTTCGAAAAAAACTGGACGGGCTTCCTATTGAAACCGTGTGGGGCTATGGCTATCGAATGAGGAGTGCGAGTGAGGATGAATCATGAAACTACAATATCAATTAAATGCAGCCTTTACGACGTTGCTAATTGTCATTATGTCTGTAACGGCATATACCATTTACTCCCTTCTTTTAAATTTGCTAATTCAAGATGAACAGAGGCAGCTTCGGGCAAAAGGGGAGCTACTCGTCAGCATTTTGAATGACGAATACAATTCTGTAAATGTGCAACGATTTTTAAATGAGCAGGATTTGCAATTATTTATATATGACAGTAATTCCGACCAAATTTTGTTGTCCACCCTACCGTCAAATGTGACAAAGCACTGGGTGGAAAACTATGACCTAAGTTCAGATGAACAACCGCTATGGCGTGCGGGTGATGAGCGATATGTCGTATCTAAAATTGCTTTCTATACCGAAATACCAGGTGCAGAGCTTGTCCTAGTGACGCCATTAGATGACCTTCAAGCCGTACAGCATACCTTCATTTTTCGATTGTTAGTAGTTTTTCTGATTGGAGTATCTGCAGCCATTGCGTTGAGCTACTTATTGACGAGACGTCTTGTTACACCACTCACGAGATTGAAGCACCAAATTAAAAAGATACAAAATCGCCAGTTTGATGATCTAAAGGAAATTGACGCGAGTGGAGAAATAAAAGAGGTAGAACAAAGTGTAATGGAAATGGCTCGTGAATTGGAGCGATATATCTCTTCTCAAAAGCAATTTTTCCAAAATGCTAGCCATGAGTTAAAAACACCATTAATGACTATCCAAGGCTATGCGGAAGGGATTAGAGATGGAGTTTTTACTGAATCCGATGCGGAACGCGGTTTAGATGTTGTCGTGCAAGAAATTAGTCGCTTAAAAAAGATAATTAATGAAATGATTCTACTCGCGAAGTTGGATAGTGAAGAGAATATATATGAAAAAGAACTGATAAAAGTAGAAGAATTAATCACACTAATAGTAGAACGTGCTCTACCCTTGGCTAATGAACGCTCTATTTCCTTGGACTATGATACGAAGCTGGATACCTTATTAGAAGCGGATAAAGAAAAGCTGCTGCAAGCATCGATGAACATCGTTTCGAATGCAGTACGACATGCGGAATCGAAGGTAGAGGTAAGAAGCTATGAGAAAAATGAGCGTGTGTACCTCACGGTAGCTGATGATGGCCCTGGAGTTAATGAAGACTTAATTCCACACCTCTTTCATCGCTTCGTAAAAGGAAAAGGTGGAGAAACAGGGCTCGGACTTGCGATTGCCAGAGCAATTATCGAACGCTCAGGTGGGGCGATTGCAGTAGAAACCTCTCATCTCGGTGGAGCGCTTTTCATCGTCTCTTTTCCCAAAAAGGAAAATGAGAAATAAGGGCAAGATTTGACAATTATATATACATTTATAAAAGTGTGCTATAATGGGCTAGTTGTAAAATCGGAAATGAGCATGTCAATTCAATACCTAGAGGAGAGTAAGGAAATATGCAATTAAGAGAAGATATTCGCAACATCGCGATCATCGCCCACGTAGACCACGGGAAAACGACGCTAGTGGACCAATTACTTCGTTATTCTGGTACGTTTCGGGAAAACGAACAAGTGGACGAAAGAGCGATGGACTCCAATGATTTGGAGAGAGAACGTGGCATAACGATTCTAGCTAAAAATACGGCTATTCAATATAACGATACAAGAATCAACATCCTAGATACACCAGGTCACGCTGACTTTGGTGGAGAAGTAGAACGTATTATGAAAATGGTAGATGGAGTATTGCTTGTCGTGGACGCGTACGAAGGGTGTATGCCGCAAACGCGTTTCGTGCTAAAGAAAGCATTAGAACAAAAGCTTACACCGGTTGTTGTCGTGAACAAAATAGACCGACCAAGTGCTCGTCCTGAATATGTCATTGATGAAGTGTTAGATTTATTCATCGAGCTAGGAGCAGATGAGGACCAATTAGAATTCCCGGTTGTCTATGCATCCGCGTTAAACGGTACGTCTGGAGAAGAGCCAGAGGACCAACAAGAAACGATGGATCCAATCTTTTCAACTATCTTAGACAATATCCCGGCACCTGCAGATAATTCTGCTGAACCATTACAATTCCAAGTAACGATGTTGGACTACAACGACTATTTAGGTCGTGTTGGGATCGGACGTATTTTCCGTGGATCTATTAAAGTTGGTCAACAGGTTGCTTTAATGAAAAAGGATGGCTCGGTAAAATCCTTCCGTGTAACGAAATTGTTCGGTTTCATCGGATTAAAACGTATTGAGATTCAAGAGGCAAAAGCTGGTGACATCATTGCGTTATCCGGTATGGAGGATATTAACGTAGGAGAAACGGTATGTCCACAAGATCATCAAGAGGCACTACCAATCCCGAGAATTGATGAACCGACTTTACAAATGACTTTCCTTGTAAACAACAGTCCATTTGCTGGAAAAGAAGGAAAATATATTACGTCTCGTAAAATTGAAGAGCGTTTATTAACCCAATTAGAAACGGATGTAAGCTTACGTGTAGATCCTACAGACTCTCCAGATGCTTGGACAGTTTCTGGACGTGGAGAGCTTCACCTATCGATTTTAGTAGAAAACATGCGTCGTGAAGGCTATGAGCTTCAACTGTCTAAACCGCAAGTTATCATCAAGGAAATCGATGGGGTTCGCTGTGAACCAGTAGAGCGTGTACAAGTAGACGTTCCAGAGGAGTACACAGGTGGGGTGATGGAATCCCTTGGAGCAAGAAAGGGAGAAATGCTTGACATGGCCAACCACGGTAACGGGCAAGTAAGAATGGAATTCAAGATTCCTTCCCGTGGTTTAATTGGTTATACAACAGAATTCATGACGCAAACACGTGGTTTCGGTATTTTGAACCATACGTTTGATCAATACGAACCGGTTGTTTCCGGAAGAGTTGGTGGAAGACGCCAAGGTGTTCTCGTAGCGTTAGAACCAGGGAAAGCATCTACGTACGGTATTATGGGTCTAGAGGATCGTGGAACAATTTTTGTGGATCCAGGTACAGAAGTGTATGCAGGTATGATCGTCGGAGAACACAACCGCGATAACGACTTAACGGTTAATATTACAAAAGAAAAGCATTTAACAAACGTTCGATCTGCAACAAAAGATCAAACAGCTACCATTCGTAAAACAAGAACATTAACACTAGAAGAAGCAATTGAGTATTTGAACGATGACGAATACTGCGAAGTAACACCAGAATCCATTCGTCTTCGTAAAAAAATCTTAAACAAAAACGAACGTGAAAAAGCAGCGAAGAAAAAAACGGTTTAATCTTATGAGGCCAGTTCTACATCCAGTGTAGAGCTGGTTTTTTGTGTTGTGAATAGCTGAACGCCAAAATCAGGCACACGAGCGCCAATAAAAATTAACCTCCGAAAACTAAAGACTGCCTCCTTAATAAATCCATAAGAACAATTACAATTTTGGGTATAAAGACAAGACATTAGCACAAAGTATTTCTAAATACATAGGAAGGGAGGAAATGAATCATGAAACAAATAAAATGGAGTTTGATAGTCGCAGCTTTTACTTTAACGTTGTTTAGCTTCAGTTCTCTAGATATTAGTGCTGAGGACAGCGGTGACTCGAATCAAGAGGTAACGGAAAAGAAAGAGTTAACGAAAGATCAAATGGCTGAAATGAAGGTATTACACGATGATCTTGTTAAACAAAGAAAATTGATCATTGATAAATACGTCGAGTTCGGTGTAATCAGTGAAGACAAGGCGAAGAAAATGAAAGAGCATATAGACTTTTTTACTGAAAAACTAAAAGAGAACGGCTACATGATGGAGCATAAAAAGCACGGTCATGGCCATAAACATTTTGAGTAAAAAGAATAAGAAAAAGGAACTCAACCAATTCGGTTGAGTTTTTTTCTGAAAGGAGAGTCGTATTTTTACAAGGAGGAAGGAAGTGAGGTATAGTATAGTAAATTCAAGACCAGAGGGGTGATGGTGTGGTGCGATTTCTTGTTGTTGTAGGATTATTCATGTTGAGCGTTGGGTGTTCCGATCAGGAGGAACGTAATCGTGAGGAAGGTGCCAACAGTCCGGATAGGATGGAAACAGAAATCTCTTCGGTACAAACGATAGCATCACATTTAGAAGAGCCATGGGAAATTGTACAATTTGAGGAACGAATATACGTCAGTGAAAGAAATGGCTCTATTGTCGAAATAGAAAGCAATGAGTATCAAAGAAAACCGGTGGAACTAGACGAAGAATTAGCGGAAGAACCTGAAGCGGGTCTATTAGGCTTGGTCATACCAGAGGATTTTACCCAAACAAACCGAGCCATAGCCTATTACTCCTATGTTCAGGAGGGTGAAGTTTATCAAAGAGTAGTAGCTATTATAGAAAGGGAAGAAGTTTGGAAGGAAGACTATACGCTCATCGATCAAATTCCTGGTGGAACCTTTCATCAAGGGGGAAGAATCGAAATAGGGCCGGATGACAAACTATATGTAACAACGGGGGATGCAACAGAACCAGATCTGGCCCAGAACAAAGAAAGTTTAGCCGGAAAAATCTTGCGTGTGAATTTGGATGGATCCGTTCCGTCAGATAATCCTTTTCCAGGTTCTCTTATTTTTAGCCTTGGTCATCGAAATCCACAAGGGCTTGCTTGGACAGAAGGTGATCAGCTTTATGCTACTGAACACGGGAATCAAGCACATGATGAATTAAATCGCATTCAGGCGGGAGCTAATTACGGCTGGCCAGAAATAGAGGGAGATCAGGGTCAAAGCGGAATGCAAACACCTATTGTTCATTCCGGAGAAGAGACTTGGGCACCTTCTGGTTTAACTTATTACGATGACCATTTTTATTTTGCGGGGCTTCGGGGAGAGGCTATTCATCGTTACTCCCTTGATCAGGAGCAATTAGATGTAATCATTAGTGGTTATGGTAGAATCCGTGATGTACTTGCTACAGAGGCTGGGCTTTACTTCATAACAAATAATACGGACGGACGAGGAAACCCTACATCAGAGGATGATCAGTTAATGCTAAAAAGGTGGGAATAAGATGAGAAGATTTGTTAGACGGCTTAAATTTTTGTTTAATATTAGAAAATCAATCCCGTTTCTAAAAGACTTTTTTACGTCTAAAGAGGTTAGTAATGGCAAGAAATTAATCTCTGTTCTGTTGGTAGTGGGTTATATTTTCTTTCCATTCGATTTAATTCCGGACTTCTTTCTATGGTTCGGAATACTAGACGACGTAGCAGTAGCTGGCTTTGTTTTGCAAAAAATCGTTCAAATGGCTCCAAAGGACTTACAGGATAAATACGATATCCGATAGTTCCTATAAGCTGTTCATTTGGAGAAAAAGATTGTCCTATATATAATGATATAAGCAAATACTTATATGGGGGTTGCGTATGGAGAATCTAACCACTGTATCTCTTGATAAAACATCAACTGTTTTAAAACTGTTGGGAGACAAAACACGTTTAAAAATCATGGCGCTTTTGCACAATAGGGAATGCTGTGTATGTGAGCTGGTCGAGATCTTACATATGTCTCAGCCTGCTATTAGTCAGCATTTACGAAAATTAAAAGACGGGAAACTTATTGTAGAACACCGAAAGGGTCAATGGGTCTTTTATGAATGGAATACCAATTCAGAGCATTTTTCACTGCTTGAAAGCATTTTGGAATATATTCCGAATGTGAAGCATGAGCTTGAAGAATTAGACAATAAAGGTCTAAGAATTATTTGTAGGTAATTTTAGGGGGAACTTTTTTGGAACTACAAACCATACTGGCAATACTTATTTTTCTTCTTACTTTAACGCTTGTGATCTGGCAACCTAAGCAATTGGGAATTGGTTGGACTGCTTGTGGCGGGGCAATCCTAGCTTTACTAGTTGGAGTGGTGACATGGGAGGATGTCATTGCTGTAACAGGGATTGTTTGGAATGCAACGTTTGCATTTATCGCGATTATTATCATTTCTTTAATTCTTGATGAAATTGGCTTGTTTGAATGGGCTGCTCTCCATATGGCAAGAATTGCAAATGGAAATGGCGTAAAAATGTTTGTGCTTATTACGATCTTGGGTGCATTAGTAGCCGCGTTGTTTGCTAATGATGGGGCAGCACTTATATTAACACCCATCGTGTTAGCGATGGTACGAGCATTAAACTTTAAGGCAAGGTTAATCCTTCCTTTTGTCATTGCTAGTGGGTTTATCGCGGATACGACATCATTACCACTAGTTGTTAGTAACTTAGTGAACATTGTTTCAGCAGATGTGTTTGACATTGGATTTATTGAATATGCCTCGAGAATGATTATTCCGAATTTGTTTAGTCTTATCGCAAGCATTTTGGTGCTATTTTTCCTTTATAAAAAGGATATACCAAAGCATTATGATGTGAATGAACTGAAGGAGCCGAGGGTTGCAGTCAAAGATACCTTCCTATTTCGAATAGCATGGATCGTTCTTGGTTTGTTACTTGTTGGTTACTTCTTAAGCGAGTGGCTACAAGTACCTGTATCCGTAATAGCTGGCGTAGTCGCTATTGCATTTTTACTGTTAGCTCGTAAAAGTGAAGCGGTTCGGACCGAGAAAGTGTTAAAAGGGGCACCTTGGGCCATTGTGTTTTTCTCGATTGGGATGTACGTAGTCGTGTATGGATTACGTAATGCCGGTTTAATGGATGTTTTAGCTAATGTCATGGAAGGAATGGTTGAACAAGGGTTATTTGCTGCAACGATGGGCATGGGATTCCTAGCTGCTTTTCTATCATCCATTATGAACAATATGCCAACAGTGATGATTGATGCCCTTGCGATTCAACAAACAGGGGTAACAGGAGTAACAAAAGAAGCACTTATTTACGCGAATGTCATCGGCAGTGATCTAGGTCCGAAAATTACCCCGATTGGTTCGTTAGCGACCCTATTATGGCTTCACGTTTTAAAACAAAAGGACGTTACCATTACATGGGGATACTATTTCAAGGTAGGAATTCTTTTAACCATTCCAACGTTATTTATTACGTTGCTAGGTTTATATATCACCTTATTACTTTTTTAGGAGGAATTATGATGGAACAAAAACCGACTCTATATTTTTTGTGCACAGGAAATTCTTGTAGAAGTCAGATGGCAGAAGGTTTTGCTAAAAAGCATTTAGGCGAGGAATGGACTGTCAAAAGTGCAGGCTTAGAAGCACATGGGTTAAATCCAAATGCGGTGAAAGCTATGAAAGAAACGGGAATTGATATATCCAATCAAGAGTCTAGTGTCATTGATCCTGACATTTTAAATAATGCAGAATTAGTTGTAACGTTATGTGGGCATGCAAACGATCACTGTCCGGTAACACCTCCTCATGTGAAAAGGGAGCACTGGGGCTTCGAGGATCCAGCACAAGCGGTAGGAACGGAAGAGGAAAAGTGGACTGTGTTCCAAAATGTTCGTGATGCAATTGAGAAAAGAATTGTTGAATTTAAGGAAACTGGAAAATAAAACTAGCCCTCCTAAAAAGAGGACTAGTTCATGTCGTACTACTATAAATTAGGATTTTGTCTTCTTGCTTCTTTCACTTGAGATCTACGGTAGCCGCCGGCGATGTCTGCCTTCTTAAATTCTTTCGTGTAAAGAACTTCTTGTGTGTCGGATAAAGAAGCACCTTCCGTACGTGTTGGTTGATATTGAGATTTTTGTGCCATCGAAAATCACCCTTTCTATAGGATCGGTATATAATTATCATTCCCATCACAAACGGAATTAAACGAAGAATTTTCCAAGTGCGGATTGATATTTTATAGGGAATGGGTATAATAAAAGTACTTTATAATAGTGATGGTTGATGAGAAAGAGAGTAGTTCTTCTGGATATCCAAGCGAGTTAGGATTTGGTGGGAGCCTAGCATAGAAGGTAGAATGAACCGGACTTTCTCGACTGTATTCCTGAACCGTATAGGGAATGTTCAAGAGATTGAACATCCTTTTATAGTAGGGAATACCGGTAGCCGCCGATATCGGTTAAGTAGGTTCTAGTTTGGAACAATTAGAGTGGTACCGCGGGATATAAACTCTCGTCTCTTTTTCGTAAAGAGATGGGAGTTTTTTTAATGAATTGGTAAGTAGAAAGGGATGGATAAAATGAATTACAAAGCACAATTTGCCGAAGCATTACAAGAACATCTAGCAGAATTATCGTATGATTCGATTTATCAACTCATTGAACAACCAAAGCAATTGAGTCATGGGGATTTAGCCTTTCCGTGCTTTGAATTGGCAAAAATAAAACGAACGTCTCCTATGAATATTGCGAGTGAGTTAGCTGGAAAAGTGGCGAGTGATCTATTTGAAAAGGTCGAAGCGGTAGGACCCTATGTGAATGTCTTTTTGGATAAGAGAAAAGTCGGATCAAAAGTGATTCATGACATTCTCCAAAAGAAAAATCACTATGGCGATTCTGATAGAGGGAAAGATGGAAAAGTTCCAATCGACATGTCTTCTCCTAATATAGCAAAGCCATTTTCCATGGGGCACTTACGCTCTACGGTAATTGGAAACAGTATTGCTTTGCTTCTGAAGAAGTCTGGTTACCAACCGATTCGTATTAATCACCTCGGAGATTGGGGAACACAATTTGGCAAGCTGATGGTTGCGTATAAAAAGTGGGGAGAAGAAAATAAGGTCCGCCAAAACCCGATTGAGGAGCTACTCCAACTATATATCCTTTTTCACGAAGAAGCCGAAACCGACCCTAGTTTAGTGGAGGAAGGCCGTGCTTGGTTTAAACGATTGGAAGATGGGGATACAGAAGCAGAAAGCCTGTGGAAGTGGTTTAGAGAAGAGTCCTTAAAGGAATTTAACAAGATTTATGAGCTGTTAGGGATTGAATTTGATTCCACACATGGTGAAGCCTTTTATAACGATAAAATGGAGGAAGTTGTAAAGCTGTTAGAGGAAAAGAGCTTACTAACTGAATCAGAGGGTGCTCAGGTCGTTGATTTAAGTGAGCACGATTTACCGCCTAGTTTAATCCGGAAATCGGATGGCGCGACGCTTTACACAACGCGTGACTTAGCAGCTGCCTTATATCGCAATCGCACCTATGATTTTGTTCGATCGTTATATGTCGTTGGAAACGAACAAGGGCTTCATTTTAAACAATTGAAACTCGTTCTAGAGAAAATGGGTTATGCTTGGGCGAAGGATTTGCATCACGTTTCATTCGGGATGATTCTGAAAGATGGTAAAAAGATGTCGACACGCAAAGGGAAGGTCGTCTTATTAGAGGAAGTTCTTCGTGAAGCCATCGACTTAGCTAAGTTTAATATGGAAGAAAAAAATCCTGGACTAGTAGACAAGGAAGAAGCGGCTAAAGCTGTCGGTGTAGGTGCTGTGCTGTTCCATGATTTGAAAAACCACCGAAATAACGATGTGGAGTTTTCATTGGAAGACATGCTCCGTATTGAAGGGGAAACCGGACCTTATGTTCAATATACACATGCCAGAGGCTGTTCACTTTTAGAAAAAGGGAACTTCCAAGCACAAGAAGGCCTCATCGATTTGGAGGAAGATCACACTTATGCTTGGTCGATTATCAGTGAGTTATTAAGCTTTCCGAATACGGTCAAAAGAGCAACCGAACAATTCGATCCATCTATTATTGCTAAATATGTCGTCGATTTGGCACAAGCGTTTAACAGATACTATGCGCATGTTCGTGTCTTAGAAGATACGAGTAAAAGGGATCATCGCCTAGCTCTTGTTCAAGCTGTGGTACTTGTATTAGAAGAGGGACTAAGACTACTTGGCATGAAAGCACCAAAACAAATGTGACTTGAAAAGAGGATGGGACAAAAGAGTTATAATCCTAATAAAATCCGAACTATAGTTCGAAATCTTTCATTAGAATTCGAATCAGTTCGGATTTTTCTATTTGGAGGATTTTGTAAATATTGTCGCAAATTTTATTTATACTCCGACGTAACGAAATAAGGACTCGTATATACTTTATCAAGTTGACTGCTAATGCGGCGCTGCGGAAAAATACTCGCTTTCCGTGGGGAACGCCTCAGCCTCCTCGCTCGCAAAAAACGCTCACTGTGGGGTCTTCAACTGTTCCTTTCCCACAGGACAAGGAATACTGCGGAAGCTTAACCTCGCACGCAGAAAATTGGGGTTTATTTTCAAGGAGTCTCGCATTTTTCCGCAGCTTAGTTTGGCGTCCCTTATCAAGTAAGAGGAACTTCTTGACTGTTTATTTTATTGGGTATAGTAACCCACTAAATTTAGAAAACCTCAATCAGCGTAGGCAGAATACGGAGACTCCTGCGGCATCAGCTTCACTTCATTATTTTTTCTATAAATAAATTTACGTCGTAGTTTCTATCAACTGTGTATGAAAATCCAATCATTTAAATTAACATTTTAAGCTTCTTATCCTGTAATCGTTCGTCTTTAGAGTGGGAAGTTATAGTTTTGTCCCAGCCTCTTTTCCCTTTAATGAGGATCTAATGTTCTTGGTTTAGTCGGATCACAATCTGGCATAGAAGTTTGGGTAGATTCTGCTAGCTTAATTAAGTAATAGCATTCTTCTCGTGCCATGTGATCGGCCATTAATCCAGAGAATGTACCTAGAAGTTCTTCGGATAATTCCATTTCTTCTAACTCATGTAAAAAAACGCGGAATAAATTCATTTCCACTTCTACATCGGAATTAAATCTCGTTAAGGCAGGGAAGGACTTCTGATTTGTTCGTAAGTATCCGGTCAGTTCAACAGCTTTTAAGTAAAAGGAATTAAAGTGTTTTTCGAACTGTTTACTCTTTTTCTTGAGACGTTTTTCTACACCATCGAGATGATCATTAATAATACCAGCGTGTCCGGATGCATCGACGAGCCAAACGAGATGGTGATGAAGCTCGTGGAATATCGGAGGTGCTTCTCCCTGTTTTAAATAGTTGATGACCAACTGATATTCCTCTAATTCATTGATTGTATGGTTCATAAAAGTGGGGGATAAAAGCATCCCGACCTGACCGTTCAACTGACGGTCTAAAAGGGATAGTTTAAATGTTTTCAATCGCTCTGCTGCTGCCTCTGCTTCCTTTGTGAAAGCGATCACATTGTTTTCCCCTAGTGCTTTGGATCTTTCTAAAAGTTCATCAAATAAAAAAACAAATTCTCGGGCAGTTTCTATATCGTTTACTTCTTTTGGATATAAGGAATCTCTAATAAAACGGGAGTGATCTCCTAACACCTGCAGCCAAAATTGATGTTCAAATTCTGCGCTTTTTAAATAATGTTCCATCTCGGACAACCCCTTTGAAATTGGTATCTCTTCATCCTATTCCGGCGAATCTCGTCCTATTACATAGATTCCTCCTTGAAAGAGAGTGCGAGAAAAAGGCTATAAAAAAGATGTCGAATATACTAGAATAGAGGAAGAATATACCAAGTCAGAGGGGTGGTAGAAGCATGAGACGGATTTGGATGGTACTTGGGCTTTTGGTCAGTATCCTATTTTTGTATGGTTGTAGTAATCGAGAGGCAGAACCAGCAAGTAAAGGGAATCAAACAGAATATGAGCAAGAAGAACAAGAGGTTCTCATAGAAAGTGAACAAATTGAAGAACCAGAAATAGTAGAAAAAGAGATTACGTTGACAGCTGTAGGAGACATTTTATCGTTCTTAATCGAGAAGACTCCTCCAAATTGCTAAGCAATTAGTGGGAGATGAATCGATTTTCACTACGAAAAAAGTGTAATTTCTAATTGACGAACATATGTTCTCTTTGGTAAAATATTCTTATAGTATTCAAAAGGAGATGGCGGGCAAATGGGGAGGAAAGCATATTTTTCAAAACGTGTATATAAAAACGCACTGGCGCAAAATCATGTGGATTCCATACGTCACGCTCTTTTTGTGTTCAATCAAGCAAAACATTACTCTTTTTCGACGAATGTTAAAGAACTTCGTTCAGGAAAATCAAAAAGGGATGGGGTTTCTTTGCATGTGCATGTGAAGAAAAAATTCGAACTGAATGATTACTATACCAACAGCATTGTCCAAGAAGTGAAGGCTCTTTTAAAATCCCAAAAAGAATTGCAGAAGCTATACATGTCGAATAAAAAAGAGCAAATCAAATCGGTGAAAAAGAAAATCAAGACGACCAAAAGTAAATTAACCTCATTGAGAAAAGTAAAAACTTCTATCGCCAAAGGTAAAATCAATCTTCCAGGTAACTTGAAACACATTCAACAACATGGAAACTTGTTTGGAGTTCATTATAAAAATGAAACGCTTATTTTCTTCCATGTCTATTCTTTTGAACATGCGTACATAGATTCTGAAATATCTAAATTAAAAAGCCGTTTAGGTCGTTTGGAATTCCGACTAGATAGATTAGAGAAGATGCTGTGTAGCCTAAAAGGGAATATCCATAACGTTGTTTTCGGCACGAAAAAACTATTTCGTTCTCAATTCACGTTAGATACATATAAAAACAATCATGACCTTTGGAAACAGGATTGGACCCAATCTCGGTACAATCAAATGACGATTTCCGGAAGGAAAGATGCTAAATCAGGAAATTTTGTTTTTCATTACAATCCGAAAACCCATCAGTTAACATTCCAAACTCCCGACGGAACCATCGTCCACATCGAAGATCTCGTATTTCCTTATGGGCAAGAACAAATAGATTCAGCTGTGGAAAAACAAATGAACTTACAATCCAAAGATAGGAAACTTCTAGGAAAATCGGTTGGTTGGTCAATCGAAGACAAAGGCGACTACTATATCTTTAAGTGTTTGCTAGATATCCCAACATCAGAGTATAAAAACCATAGCAAAGCGGATGGGTTAATTGGTGTGGATTGTAACGTAGATCACTTTGCTGTATCGAATGTAAACCATAAAGGTCAGTTCGTTAATAGTTTTGTTTTGGATTTCGACCTTGTTGGAAAAAGTTCCAATCAGGTTACCAAGATTCTTGAAGCGGAGGCCATTGCTATTGTTGATTATGCGGTGAACCATCATAAAGGAATCGCGGTAGAAAAGCTGGATACAACCAAATCGAAAGTCTCTAACCCTTATGGAAATAAAAAAGCAAATATGCGTATGAGCTTATTTGCCTATCGTAAAATGGTTTCTGCTATTAAAAGTAGAGCAGAGAAATTAGGGATTGAAGTTCATGAAGTGAATCCAGCTTATACTTCTCAAATTGGTAAAATGAAATATATGAAGCGTTTTGGAATCTCTATTCACCAGGCTGCTTCTTACGTCATTGCTCGAAGAGCAATGGGATACAAAGAGAAGCTTCCACCAATGTTGCATTCCCTTGTTCCAGAGAAGAAACAAGGTCTACATCATTGGGCGCAATGGAACGCAGTTTCTCGACTCCTAAGTGATGTCCCAACTTTCTGGTTCGGTCATTTAGAACTTTCTGACATAGTAAGGCTTCGCGATGAACTCTCCTCTCTCGGTTTCCTGTTGGAATCTAAGAGAAGGAAAGACAATCTTACTAAAGAGGAAAGTGGAAAATCCATTGCCTAGTTGAACAGGTTATGGTCTGCTTAGCAGCTTCTCTATTTGAGAATCCCCTTCCAAATGTTTAGCATTTGGTGGGGGTAGTTCAATGCATAAACGAGTCTATGGCGATGCGGAAACGGAAACCGGGTATGATTTTGCACCGTTTTTTGAAAAAATTAAACCGTACTTAGGAGACACAACAATCACGATGGCAAATCAGGAAACAATGATAGGTGGAACGGAGATTGGATTATCTGACTATCCATCGTTTAATAGCCCACAAGAAATAGGGGACACGTTAAAAGAAGTTGGAGTAGATGTTGTAACCATTGCCAATAATCATACGCTTGATCGTGGAGAGAAGGCTATTCAAAGTGCGATTGACCATTGGAGTGAAATTGGCATGATGTACACGGGTGCTTATGAAAGCAAAGAGGATAGTCAAAGAATTCGAGTGATGGAGACAGAAGAAGGCATCGATGTTGCCTTTTTAAGCTATACGTATGGCACGAACGGCATCCCGGTACCTGAGGGTAAAGACTACTTGGTAAACCTGATTGATAAGGGAAAAATAGCTGCAGATGTCCAGGAAGCGAGTAAAATCTCTGATGCGATCGTGTTAAGCTACCATTTTGGAGCCGAGAATCAAAGAATGCCAAATCAAGAGCAAACCGACTTAGCACAATATGCCGCAGACCTAGGAGTGGATGTTGTAATTGGGCACCACCCTCATGTGTTACAACCAGTGGATTGGGTTCAAGGAAAAGATGGGAACAAGCCATTCGTGATTTATTCCTTAGCCAACTTCATATCTGGTCAAGACGAGTTTTACAATCGAATCGGTGGTGTTGTGAAGCTTACCATTAAAAAGACGATTGAAAACGATCAGGAAACCATAAAGGTGGAACAGCCTAAATTTCTCCCGACCTATATGGAGTACAAGCCTAATTGGAATGACTTTAAAGTCATTCCGATGAAAGATTTAACGAATGAAATCATGCCAGACTATCAAAAACATTATCAAGAGATCCAAGCACATATGTCCCAATGGCTGCCGGAATTAGAGATTATAGAATAGGTGTGGAAGGTTCCATTTATCGTGAATCGATAAATGGAACCTTTACATTTTCGAAGGAAGGGTATATTCTATCCATATACCTTTTTATTCTAGGTAGGTGAAAACATGTTTAATCGAGAACTAGTAAAAGGCAGTACCTCCCTTCTTGTTTTACAGTTATTGAACGAGCGTGATATGTACGGATATGAATTAGTAAAAGAAATGGATAAGCGCAGCGAGCATCATCTTCAAATCAAAGAAGGAACTCTATACCCAGCTCTTCATAAGTTAGAAAAACAAGCTTATATCGAGTGCTACTGGCAAAATCAAGAAAAGGGCCCAGCTCGTAAGTACTATCGGATTACACAAGCAGGTATAGATATGCTGGAAGAAAAGACGAGTGAATGGCATCGATACGTACAGGTGATGAACCGGTTGATCAGGAGAGATGAGTCGTGACAGGACCAGACGAAATATTTCTTCTAGACTTGGAGACAGAGCTTGGTGAATGCCCAAATAAAGATGAAATTTTACTAGAATGTAAGATGCATGTCTATGAACTATCTCAAGAAAAGACGGAAATAACATATCAAATGATACAACAACGCTTAGGCTCGCCAGCGGAAATTGCGAAGCTTTGGGAGCAGGAAGTCTCGATTACACCGAAACGAACTCAATGGTTGTTCGTTGGGTTTAATATAAGTCTATTTATCGGAGGGAGCTTCCTGACACTAGGCTATAACTGGTTTCAATTTGACTGGTTACATATGATTTGGCAAGGGCTAACAAATATTGCAATGGTTATTATGATGATTTATTTTTTCTTTTGGGGTTTGTTGGGCTATGAGATTGGAAAAGAATTTGGACCGAGAGGAAAAAAACTTCTGAAGAGAACCTTTCTCTTTTGTATTTTACCGAACCTTATATTGATGGGGTTAACGATTTTTAGGCTAATTCCATATGAATGGTTTCAGCCATTGTTAAACGTCAAATTTATCCTAGCCTGTATTATATCCACGATATTTCTTTATCCGGTTAGTTGGATTGGATACAAGTGGGGGAAGAAGGCATCAGTTTAATAGGTTGTGTGCTGCTAAAAAGGAGCACACGGCTTATCCCAATAATTTTTTTACACTAATACATAGAATTACTATGTATTTAGAATTTCTAAGTAGAGGTGAATAAAATGAAAGTGGAACGTAATGATATCCAATTTTTTATTATCTGTTTGGCCTTAGCCATTTTAGCAGAGATTAGCTTTTTCCATGGAACAATTGGTGTGTCGTATCTTGTATTCATTATTGCTTTTTATAGTATCTTTTTTATTCGTTTTCGAAAGGTTGCTTTTACGCATCGACGCATTGGTACTTTGTGTATGTTCGTTATTTGGATGCTGGCAGCAAGCTATTTTGTTTACGACAACCCTTTTCTATATCAATTGAATATATTAGTGATTCCGGTGCTCATGTTTATTCATATCATACTTGTGACATCTCCAAAATCGTTACAATGGCATACGCCACCATTCCTTATATTTTTATTTTCTAAGATAGGAAAAGCGATTAAATATAACAAACGATTTATGGGGAAGGTATTTCATTCGATTTTTCGTAATGCGGATCCCAAAACGGGGTACATGATTAAACGAATTATAACAGGTCTTCTGATTGGTGGACCCATTCTAATCGTCGTCACAATCTTGCTTATGTCGGCAGATACCGTCTTTTCCAGACTCGTCTGGAATGTTCCAACTTTTATTCTGGAATTAAATGTTCAACAACAAATTTTTCGTACCGTAGCGGTTTTGATATTTTGGTTTGTGTTTTTCGGTGTTTTTCAAGTGTTAACCCTTCACTATCGAAACCCTGTCTCATATAAAGAAAATACTGTTCTCACTAAGGGGTTTGATAGTGTTGTTGCACTCACTATTTTACTTTTATTAAATACAGTCTATGTCCTATTTACCGTGATTCAATTTACGTATTTCTTTGGGGGCAACTTACAGGAAGGGCTCACGTACGCAGAGTATGCGCGAAAAGGGTTTTTTGAATTAATTCTCGTAACGATGATTAACTGGACCCTTTTAACAAGCTTTTTGAAATGGACTCGAACGGAAGGGGAAAGAAACCGAGTAGCTCTGAAATCCATGTACTCTCTGTTGGTTCTTGTAAGTGGCATTATGCTAGCTTCTGCCTATCAACGGTTAAGCTTGTATGAGGCGGCTTACGGGTTTACTTATGATCGTCTGCTTGCACACGCATTTATGATCTATCTTATGATTATTTTTGCGTATACTTTTATTCGAATCTGGATGGAAAAACTATCTCTTTTCCATTTTTACATTATTGCAAGTTTGTTGTTTTATACAGCACTTAACGTTATTCCATTTCATAAAGTTATTGTTGAAAACAACCTCGACCGATTTGAGGAAACGGGAAAAATTGACTTGGATTACTTGAATACACTTTCCTATACAGGAGTAGAAGGTGTCATTGATATTTACGAGGAGAACCCAGATCATATTGCTGCACAACAGATCCTCCGAGAGAGAATGCAACGAACATATAATGAGGAAAGAAACTGGCAGGCCTACAATATTACGAGAAGCCGAGTAATCGAGCAACTGAAGAACTTGGATGTAGATTAGAATAAAACGAGTTTAAACGTGAAGGTTTAAACTCGTTTTTCTTACGCTTTCGTAATTTTAAAGGCTTTATTCAATACATAGGAAATGCCGAATAGAATCACACCAATAACGATATAGATGAGTGGAGATAACGTGATTGCTGGTCCGAATGATGGAATACTTCTAGATAAGAACAACCCTCCGACAACAAATAAAATAAATACGAGCATATATAAAAAGAGTTCAAGGACTTTATGAATTTGATTGTACGTCGTCCAACCTATTAGTTTAAAAACTAGAAATACGCAAAACACCATTAGTAGAGCATTTACCGTAACGATTATAGCCGCGGATCCAAGTTGAACGGAATCAGCAGGTGTATCTAAGAAGAGACTAATGATTCCATATGGAATGCTAGCCCAAGCTAATCCGTAGCATGCTAAGTAAAAAATAAAAATTGCACTACTTATCTTTTTTTCCTTTGGAAGTTCTTTAATCATTTCCTTACAATAAGACTTTGGATCATCTCCAAAAACTTCCGTTGCTGTTTTTCCATTGGATTGTGCATCAAGTAGATGATCTAGAAGCTCCATTAATAACTCTTCGGTATGTTGCTCCGAACGATTGAATGTTGCTCGGATATATAAGAGCATATCTTCATAGTAAGCTAAATTTTCCTCATTTAATGATTCTCTTTTTTCGTTGTTGAGTTGAATAAGCTCCTTTGCATTCATGAGTTTTCACTCCTTTTTTGTAAAATGTTCTCCACTGGTGGTTGGATACTGTTCCATTGAGCCAGGAAGTCATCAAGGGCTTGAAGTCCTTTTTCTGTAAGAGAATAATATTTTCGTTTTGGTCCGGTTTCTGATTCTTGTAATGTTCCTTTAATCAATTGTTCTTTCTGAAGGCGAAGAAGAATAGGATAAATCGAGCCTTCACTAATATCCGTTAGTCCGTTTTCCTGTAAGCGTAAGGACAATTCATATCCATAGGTGGGCTGTTGTTCTATGATGGCTAACACACAGCCTTCCAGTATTCCTTTCAGTATTTGACTACGTAAGGACAAGCATTTCACCCCTATCTTGTTTTGCAAGGTAGCTAGTCTGACATAAGCTACCTTGCAAAACAAGATAGCTTATGTTGAGTATAAAAGAACAATGTATAAAAGGCAACAAAATTCTGTTATGATATGGAAGAATGTTGCGTGTAAAGGAGCATAATACATAATGGAATGGAAAAACATTTATCGTGGAATGATTATGGGAGCTAGTGATGTGATCCCAGGTGTAAGTGGAGGTACGATTGCCGTTGTTTTAGGAATTTATGATCAACTAATTGAATCTATTAACGGGTTTTTTAGCCGAGAATGGAAAAAACACTTAGGTTTTTTGTTGCCGTTAGGGGCGGGGATTGTTGCCTCTATTTTACTGTTGAGTCATGTGATTGAATGGTTATTTGAGCATTATCCAGGCCCGACAAAATTTTTCTTCCTCGGTCTGATTATTGGAGTCTTGCCTTACTTGTTTCATAAAGCGGAAGCGAAAAGGACCTTTAAGCTCCAACATATTGTTTTGCTGTTGATAGGAGCTGCTATTGTGGCGTCCATGGTGTTTTTTCAAACAGGGGAGTCCGAACCTATGACCGAATTTAGCTTTCAATCTTATTTATTTTTGTTTTTCTCTGGGATGATTGCGAGTAGTGCGATGATTCTCCCTGGTATCAGTGGTTCGTTCATTTTATTAATAATCGGTGTGTACTCCACAATTATTAGTGCTGTTTCAGACTTGCGTCTTGATGTCATCGCCGTAGTCGGTGTTGGTATCTTGATTGGGATTGTTCTGATGAGTAAAATCATTCATTTCTTTTTAGAAAATTTTACGACAGGGACATATGCAGTTGTCATTGGATTAGTTATTGGATCCATTGTGGTCATTTTTCCAGGCGTACCTGCAGGTGGCGCGATTATACTAAGTGTGGTAACCTTTGCACTTGGATTGGGTCTTGCATATCTCTTGGGCAAAGTAGAATACAAGGCTTAAGGCTTGATTCTATTTGTGGACAGTGGTAAATTGCTGTCATGAAAGGAGTTGTTCCAACATGGAAGCTATAACATCCACAGAACAGTTTAATGATGTCATCAATTCTGACAAGCCTGTCATCGTAAAGTTTTTCGCCGACTGGTGTCCAGATTGTAAACGAATGGATATGTTCATTGGAGATATTTTAGAAGAATTTAACCAATATGATTGGTATGAAGTAAATAGTGATGAAGTGAAGGGTTTAGCCGAGCGGTTTGATGTAATGGGAATTCCGAGCATTCTGATTTTCCAAAACGGAGAAAAGCTAGCACACCAGCATAGCGCTTATACAAAAACTCCAGAGGAAGTAACTGAATTTTTACATCAGCAGTTAGGCTAAACAAGGGCTCCCATGGAAAGGGAGTCTTTTTCTTTAACGAGAAAGCGGGGGATTAGATTGATTAGGTTAGCAGAACTGAAGGACTTACCTGCCATCATGGAAGTGGTGAGTGCCTCCGTAGAAGTGATGAATGGTCAAGGGAATTTTCAATGGGATAACACGTACCCACTTGCTGAAAACTTTCAAGGAGACCTGGACAAACAAGAGCTGTATGTATATGAAGAAGATGAACATGTACTAGGCGCAGTCGCGATAAGTGAGAAAGAGCATAGCGAATATCACGAGATCTCTTGGTCGAGTGATGCCCCGGCTATTACAACGAAGAGGTTAGCGGTTCATCCAGAGGCAAGAGGGAAGGGAATAGCCGATGCCTTTTTTCGAAAAGCAGAAGAAGTCAGTATTGATAAAGGACTTCGCTATCTAAAGACAGATACATTTTCTAAAAATACATATGCACAAAAGCTGTTTGCACGTCATGGGTACACGTTTGTGGAAAAACGACTTGTTCCAGAAAAAGAGGATTCCCTGCTGTATTATGAGAAAAAAGTGTAATAAGAAATGGGGTTGGAGAAAAACCATAATTTCCCATTATGAAGACGAACGATTACACAATAGGAAGTGTAGAATGTCGCTCTTCGGTGGTTGGGTTTTCGTTCATTCTTGATAGAAAAATGCGACGTAACGATCTTTTGGATAATTACTAATAAGTCAAGTTTAGCCTAAATGCCACGCTCCGGCAGAATACTTCGCTTTCCGCGGGCACGGCCTCAGCTTCCTCGGAAGAACACCACTTCCAGCGGGATCTTCGGCTCGCGCTGTTCCCGCTGGAGTCTACGTATTCTGCCTACGCTTGTAGGTATTTATTGTTATTAACACCAATAAAATAAGTAGACCAAGAAACACCTCTGACTTGAAAAGAACTCCGTACTAAGCTGCGGAAAAATGCGAGACTCCTGTGGGAAAGGAACAGTTGAAGACCCCACAGTGAGCGTTCTTTGCGAGCGAGGAGGCTGAGGCGTTCCCCACGGAAAGCGAGTATTTTTCCACAGCGCCGCATTAGCAGTCAACTTGATAAAGTATATACGAGTCCCTATTTCGTTACGTCGGAGTATATATAAAATTTGCAACAATATTTACAAAAGCACCCAAATAGAAAAATCCGAACTGAATTCGAACTCTAATGAATGAAATATCGAATCATAGTTCGGATTTTATTTGGATTAAACCACTTTTGTCTCAGCCTCACTTTTCCTTACATCGTTTCTGTTGTAATCCTAGCACCATTTCCTTCGCGAACGATCAAGGTGCCGTTCTCTAGTGGGAACTCAAATTCCTTTGTTGGCTTGATTTGATAAATCTCTGTTAGTTTTTCTACCGTTTTCGTAAGATCCGTTGTTCCTAAGTGAATCGTGGTAAATTTTTCTCGATTAATAAAGGAAGGGTTTTGTGGTTTATTCATCTCATCCCCCCATTCAATGAGGAACGGCAACGTTTCACTAGTTGAATCGGAGTTAGGAAACAACATTCTCCACGTTAATATAGAACCGTCTGGTCTTTTTCTACTTCCTTCAAACGGTCCTTCGTAAGCAATACCTTTAGCCTGGAAGTGATCGATAAATGAGTCTAACTCCGTTGTTCGTAACGCGAATTGGATTCCACCAGACTTCCCCTGGTTAAGTGCTTGATACAACTGCTGAATGAGCGGATTATCACTTTTAGAAACCTTTTCTTCGTCGGAAATGGAAAGCCACTCTATGTAGCTATCATTATATAGGTAGCATAAATAATTGTAGGTTCCCCACTCTTCGTGGCTTCCGCCTTTCGTAGTGAGTAGACCTCTTTTAACGGAATATTCTTTCTGAGCATTTTCTGCATCTGCTGCTGCATATACGATATGATCAAAGGCAAGCATTATGATTCCCTCCTTTTTCTCCTTCCATCATAAGACTAATTCCCCCTGAAGGAAAGAAAATGACCTAGTATTATAGACAAAACTTCATGAAATTTTCATAAAATCGTAGTTTATGCAAGTAGAAGAAGCGTTATACTTTTAATGAGTCTAAATGGCGAGGAGGAAGAACAATGAAAAAGTTTGTACTATCCATTTTAATATTAAGCTTTGTATTCCTATTGGCAGCTTGTGGTGGTGGAGATGAATCTTCCGAAAGCGAATCTGCGGAAAAAGCGGACAAGTCGGTTCAAATTGAAGCTACTAACTTTAAATTTGACAAAGAGGAATATACGGTAAAAGCAGGAGAGCCTGTTAACATTGAATTTGCAAGCGCAGAAGGCATGCATGGTCTTATGATTCCAGAGCTGGACGTGAACATTGAAGGAGACGGAACAAAGACGATTACACCAGAAGAACCAGGTGAATACGCGATTAGATGTAGCATTCCATGTGGAACAGGACATGCTGAAATGCAAGCAACATTGATTGTACAATAAAGATTCATTAAAACGCAGGAACCCCGGTTTCTGTGTTTTTTGTTGATTTTTGGAACCAACCCTCCCATTTAATCGTTATATAATAAAAGGGGAGGGTTTTCATGGCAGTACTAGAGATGCAAAATGTATCGGTTCAAATAAGAGATACACCGATTTTAAAAGACATTGATTTTTCTACAGGTAACGGTTCTGTTACTGCTTTGATCGGTCATAATGGGGCCGGGAAATCGACCATTATGAAAACAATCATTGGTTGGCAGGAAAAACAAAAAGGAATGATATTGATTAATGGTCAGTCCCAGGAGGAGCATTTTCTCGAATTTAAGAAGCAGTATTCCTACTTGCCGGAAGAGCCATTATTGCTTTCTGAATTAACGGTCTACCAACATTTTCAGTTATATGCTAAAAGCTATCAGATGAAGAAGGATATTTTTGAAGAGCGCGTTTCTACATACATAGAAGATTTTGAGATAAAAGATAAGATGGATGAATATCCAGAGGCATTGTCCAAAGGGATGCGCCAAAAAGTGCAAACGATTTGTGCGTTGTTACCAGATACTCCTCTACTTTTGATTGATGAACCGTTTATGGGATTAGATCACTACGCGATGGAATATTTACAAGGTGTTATGAAAAGAAAGGCGCAAGAAGGAACTAGTATTCTATTAACAACCCATCAACTAGAGAAGGTCCAAGAAATTGCTGATCACTTCGTCATGTTAAAACACGGAAGTATTATCGATCAAGGACCAATTGAAAACTTTCAAGAGCTTGCAAGGAGAAATGAGTCATGATGGCTTCTCCTACGGTTTCAGCATATATCGATTTAAAAAAGAATCGTTGGAAGAAAAAGAAAAAAATCTATAAGCTAGCTCTTGGCGTTAGTTTTGATGTAACGATTTCCATATATTTTGGACTATTTCTAATCATGGGTCTATTTATTGCCTATGACATGCTACAGCAGTATCAGAATCAATTTCTTCTTGCAGAAGAAATGGTGAAAGCTAATGGGCAAAACCTCATCATTGTATTTATTTTAAGGTACGTCATGGGTTCGTTTACAAGACCAGGAGTATTGTTCTCGAGTGCGGAGCTCCAGCTTAGCTTACTTCCTTATTCACTAAGACAACTATGGTTTTGTGTGGTTATAGAAAAATGGTTGAAGTTTACGGTTCTGTGCTTAGTTGGTGCTACCCTCGTGTATATTCTGACGCCAATTTCTGGTCAAACGATCCTTTGGGTTGTCGGGTTAACTTGGGCTACTCATGTTTTGATGACCGTGCCGCAGTGGGTTTTATTTCAGTACGGGTGGATTCCGAAAGTGACAATCCTTGTAGCGCTTTTTAATGTTAGTATTTTATCCGTTATCCTGGACCAGTCCATTCCCCTCGTTCCCATATTAATTGTAGGTTTAGGATTAGTTCAGTTTTTTCTAAGACGGAGTATATTGCGGGCTAATTGGCTCAAAATTGCGCAAACGAATGACTTTATCGTCTGGAATATGTGGTTTGTCAGTCGGATGTCTAAGATGGAAATTAAACCGAAGCGCCAATTCGGATTTCTTCAAAGTGAACGTAGGAAGAAAAAACAAAAGCAACCATTCCCGTATGAGTCAGACGACATATATAAGAAAATGTGGATGGTGTTTTTTAGAGAAAAAATCGAGTATGTCTTGAAGACGATCGGAATTGTTTTGCTGCTAAGTGTGGTTCTTAGTCTACAATCAGATTTGCTTATGGGGATTGGAGTAGGACTATCCATCTTTGTTTTTGGGAAGATGACCCAAAGCTTGTTCCTTTCACATTTTACAGATAGACTACTCATCACATTACCGTGGGACATACGTGCATGGACCTCTTCCTATTTCGCATACGTTGGAATAGTGGGGCTTGTTCTCTTACTGCTTATCGGAAATGTGCTATATTGGATGTTGGACGTAAAATTATGGTTACCCATTCTACTCGCTTTTTATGGAATCGTGGCCGTTTATTTTGTCAAACTGCAAGTAAGAGAAGCGATACGCGTTTTGACGAAGCAAAACAAAATGCCAGCCTATATAACTGGAACAATTATTATTGTCTTGTTTGCTGCAGTAATGGGGAGCACGCTATACCCATGGCTATCCGCTTGTGGACTTCTTGCTGTTTTCTCTATATGGAGGGACTATAAAGATCAAAGCAGAGTTTGACAGAAAATCATCGTTTCACTATAATACGTTTAATTTGAGATAAAGGGAGTGAGAAGCGCTCATGGATCAAGAAACACAATATGAACAAAAAAAGCAAGATCCTTCCTTGAAATTATTTGTAGTACTATCTAAAGCATATCGTTCGATTGCAGACCAAGTAGAAGTAGATATACGAAAAAAAGGATTGAATCCCACAGAATTTGGGGTTCTGGAATTGCTTTATCACCAGGGGGATCAGCCTTTACAGAAGATTGGAGATAAAATTCTACTAGCTAGTGGAAGTATTACATATGTCGTGGACAAGTTGGAATCTAAAGAATACCTCATTCGAAAGCCTAGTGAAACGGATCGAAGAATTACGTATGCTTCGATATCGGAAAAAGGGAAGGAACTTCTGAATGAAATTTTCCCCGATCATTGGAAACAAATTGAAAAAATCACGGGTGGATTGTCGGATGAGCAGAAGCGTCAAGCGATTGACTTATTAAAACAACTTGGGCTACACGCCAATCAATTAAAGGTAGAAAAAGGATAGAAAATTCGGTATAATAATATTAACTTATTTTAAAAGGAGGGGAGAACATGACTAGCACTGTTTTGCACGAAGCACTTTATTACTTGCGTGCAATTTTTCATGATTTGGTTACTAACGGGATACGTATGCCCTTTTTTAGTAACTGAATAGAAAAACAGTGTAGGATCATTTTTCCCTAAACATAAAAGAAGAGCGTGAAAAAATCCACACATGACGTGTGGATTTTTTTATGGGAGTAGTGCAATAGATTGGTGGTAACCCACTATCTCTATATCTATCTCCAAAATCTTTTCAGCCATAGGTGATGCTACCTATGGCTTTTTTCGACTTTTTTTGACAAAAACCGGGTGGTGCCTGTCACCCGAATGAGGAGCGTTATGACATGTTAATTACATTAAAAAATATTAAAAAAATCATGGGTGGAAGTTATTTATTTGAGGATCTTCACTTCGAAATAAAGCATGGTGAAAAAGTAGGGCTAGTTGGCAGAAATGGTAGTGGAAAAACGACCATATTTAAAATGATTGCTAAAACAGAAGACTTTGAAAGTGGAGATCTGTTTATTAAAAAAGGAACAGAAATTGGCTATTTAGAGCAAATCCCAAGCTTTCCAGACAAAACAGTTCGGGAATTTTTAGAAGCAAGCTTTGAGAAAGCGAATGCTTTAAAGCGACGTATGACAGAGTTAGAAGAGAACATGAAAGATAACACTCGCATGGAACAAATATTAGAAGAATACGGAAGAATACAAACAGAGTTTTCAGCAATGGGAGGCTATGACCTCCAAGCAAACATTGATCGGGTGGCAACTGGATTGAACATGGAAGATTTGCTTGAGCATTCCTTTGACCAGCTAAGTGGAGGAGAAAAGACAAAGGCAGGTCTGGCGAAAATCTTATTACAGGCTCCTGATTTGTTGTTACTAGATGAACCGACAAATCACCTGGATATAACAGCGATTGAGTGGTTGGAGGAGTATTTGAAACAATATCGTGGAGCGGTCTGCATCATATCACACGATAAGTTTTTCCTTGATGAAACGATTACGAAGGTAGCCGATCTAGAAAATGGAGAAATTACCTATTTTCCCGGAAATTTCTCTTCCTTTGTGAAGCAAAAGGAAGAGAAGCTCCTACAGGAATTTGCAGCTTATCAAGAACAACAGAAAAAAATCAAAAAAATAAAGGAAGCAATTCGGCGATTAAGACAATGGGCCAATGAAGCAAATCCACCGAATGAAAAGCTATTTAAGCGTGCGAAAAGTATGGAGCGGGCATTGGAACGAATGGAAAAGCTAGACCGTCCAGAAATCGACCCGACAAAAATGAGACTTTCCCTTTCTGCTAATGAACGAAGTGGGAAAGATGTTTTGAAGTGTGAGGATGTTCAGAAACGATACGGACCCAAGGCCGTACTTAAAGGAGCGGATTTACACCTTCGACACAAAGAAAGACTCGCTATAGTCGGGAACAACGGGTGTGGAAAAAGTACGTTAATAAAAATCTTGATGAATCAGGAAAAGCAATCAGGTGGCGAGGTCGTAATAGGTTCACAGGTAAACATTGGCTATCTCCCCCAAAATCCTTTACAAGAAATGGATCCGAATCAGTCCTTAATGGATTATTTTCGTAGTGAAGTTCGAATTACCGAAGGAGAAGCTCGACAATTTTTAGCGACATTCATGTTTTATGGATACTCGGTATTTCGGAAGCTTGGTCAACTAAGCGGTGGGGAAAGAATGAGGCTAAAACTAGCCATTTTTATGCATCAAAAAGTGAACCTTCTCGTTTTAGATGAACCGACGAATCACCTTGATATGGAATCTCAAGAAGTGTTGGAGGAAGCTCTTCAGAAATACGATGGGACCGTTATCGGTATTTCTCATGATCGTAGCTTTCTCAACCAATGTTTTGAGGAAACAGCATACCTTGTCGATGGCAAGCTGTATCGCTATCAGGGAACATACGCAGATACGCATATGAGATGGAAAGAACGGATGGAAAAGGGCAAGCAGAAAAAGGCTCAGGAGTCTAAGCTTCCTTTGAAGGAAAAAATTGCGAGAGATGAGGAGTCGCCGCAAGAAGAGGATCTTGAAATGGTTATCTCTACTCTCGAAAAAGAAATAGAAAATACAAAAAATAAACATAGTCAATCGTCTGATCAAACGCATCAATTACTGTTTACGGAACGTTTGCAAGAATTGGAAAAATTGTTAGAAGCTAAGTATGAGGCGTGGTATCTTTCAATGGAATAATTAACCAGTAGAGGAAGTGACAAAAATCACTTACAATATAAAAGTATTATGATACTATCTAGATAGAGATTGGGATGTCTCTGCTCTGTATAGTTAAATAGGATTTGAGCATGAATGGGATGTATGCTCAAATGAACTAGTCTGTTTCGTACGGAATCAGGTTAGAACTAGAAAGACACTTATTTTGGGATGAATAAGTGTCTTTTTCTTTTGAACATAGACGTAACGGGAAATGCAGGCCTGCATATGCTAATAACAGGGATTAATAGGTACAAAGTACGGAAAAACTGTCATTACCAGGTTTAAATAGGAAAGATACGGGTAATTACAAACTATAAATAGAAGAATCACAAGGGGGCTCACCTATGACAAAGCAAAATGTTGTTGTCTATGTAAGCAATGGATGCGGCGAGTGCAAAAAAGTCATAAATCACTTAGAAGATTGGGGTGTGCCATTTATCGAAAAAAATATAAACGAAAATAAAGAATATTTTCGTGAACTACAAAAGAACAAGGTATATGGTACACCTGCCGTCTTTAAAGATGATGATATCGTATTAGGCTTTCAAGAAAGAAGATTAAAGCAAACATTAGGAATCGTAGGTCACTGAATCAGTCGTATGTGCATAATATATAGGGAATAACTTGTAGTAAACGAGGTGTTCCTATGACGCAATGGAGAGCGCCGAATTCTAACTTTCAGTCGAAACGGGGACCTTTTTATTCTCCTTATTCTCAGGCGAATTATCCTATGAATGGAAAGCAAAAAGGAACTCCCGCCGGTTGGCATCCATCATATCCACCGCAACAGCCGAAGGGAAGTCCTTACCCAATGACTCCATACCAGTTTTACCAAAAACCGCAGCAACCAAATAACTGGGGTAGCTACTTTCAGCAACCTCAACCGGGACAATATGGGAACCCGCCGAATGGGATTATGCAATATTTTCAAGATGAGAACGGACAGCTAGACTATGATAAGATGTTTTCGACATTTGGTCAAATCTCCAGTACGGTGAAACAAGTGTCCCCGATTGTTAAAGAATTCGGAACAATATTTAAAGGTTTGAAATAACACTCTTAATCCTTGTCACTTTTGACAGGGATTTTATCTTTTTCAGTGGATTTTACCATTCATGAAATTGGTGTAATACGAAATACTAACCGAAAATAAGAAAAGGAGAAAGATCGATGATTGGTTGTATGTGTATCCATGGGTTTACAGGTGGGCCATATGAGGTAGCACCTGTCGCGAATTTTCTTCAAACTAGAACCAATTGGGATGTACGCGTCCCGACATTACCAGGTCATGGGAGATTATTATCGTTGAAAAATAGAACCTACCAACAATGGATTGCTTCCGCAGAACAAACCATTCAAGAGCTGAAAAAAGATTGTGATGTTGTCTATATTGTTGGTTTTTCTATGGGAGGAATGATTGCGGCCTACTTAGCGGCAAAGTACAAAGTAGACAAATTAGTGCTCCTATCCGCATCGCGTAAATATATTAGCCTGACACAGATGGCAAGGGATATATTTTCGTTCATCAAAGACGGATGTAAGGGTTGTTTGGGGGAAAACGAGCATTACCAACGCATAAAAGAAAAAAGAGGGTTAATTCCGTTTCAAGCCTTTATAGAGTTTTGGAAATGTATGCAGTACACGAAGCCTTATATACGCTCCTTAGATTGCCCTGTTTTAATTGCTCAAGGACAAAGAGATGGAATGGTTCCGGTGAAATCTGCCTATTACTTAGAAAAAGAGATCCCATCCCCCACTCAGCTCGTGTTGTTCCAAAAGTCTAAGCACCTACTCTGTCTAGGAGAAGAAAAGGATGAGATATTCAAATCCATCTACTCATTTTTGAATCCTAAGGACAAAGTTTCCAATCCTTAGTTAGGAAGGAATAACGGCACTCTCTACCAAAACAATATTTGTATATTTTTGTTGCTTCATCGAAAAATAGAAATAATAAAGAACTTAGAGGCCGTTATTTCTTTTTAGCGATTCAGTTGCATCTTCATACCGACTTCCTACTAATTAGGATGTGCAGAATCGATTGTTTGAAAATCGTTCCTGTTATAGGTAGAATTACTAGTAAGAGTGTGGTAAGATGTAGAAATCTAATGAATGCTTGCCTTAGGCCTCTTCAAAAAATGAAGGAAGGCTTTTTTCATGTAATAAAGGGCTAGTTACGTTGTAAGTTATTCATCAGCCTAGTTGGAGTCTGTTAACCAATTGTCTTTAATAGGCTTGCTCGGTATGAAAAGGTGATTTGCTACGCATAGAAAAATAGAGATTTAAGTATAGAAGGAGTCTGAAAAGATAGTGACAACATTTAGTTCATTAGGAATTTCAAAACCGGTAATGAAAGCATTGGAAAAGATGGGGTTTGAAGAAGCAACTCCAATCCAAGAGCAAACGATACCGTTAGGATTAGAAGGAAAAGATGTCATTGGACAAGCTCAAACAGGTACTGGTAAAACAGCTGCGTTCGGTATTCCAATGATTGAAAAAATCGACAAAGACGTGAAAAAAATCCAAGGGCTTGTTATTGCGCCAACGCGTGAGCTAGCTATTCAAGTAGGTGAAGAAATTCATCGTCTAGGACAATTTAAAGGGATTCGTACATTACCTGTCTACGGTGGTCAGCATATGGACCGTCAAATTAGAGCACTTCGAGAAGGTCCTCAAATCGTCGTAGCTACACCTGGACGTCTTTTAGATCATATCCGCAGAAAAACAATCAACATCGGTAGTGTTCATACAGCAGTATTGGATGAAGCGGACGAAATGCTAAACATGGGCTTTATTGATGATATTCGTGATATCTTAAAAGCGATTCCGGAAGAACGTCAAACGCTTCTCTTCTCCGCAACGATGCCGAAAGAGATTCGTGATATCGGAACAAAGTTAATGAAAAAGCCGGAAGAGGTAAAGATCAAAGCGAAGGAAATGACGGTAGAGAATATCGATCAATACTTTGTAGAAGTACACGAAAAACAGAAATTTGATACGCTGACCAACCTTCTTGATATCCATGCACCGACATTAGCAATTATTTTCGGACGTACGAAAAAACGTGTAGACGAGGTTACAGAAGGATTGCATGCTCGTGGATTTAGAGCGGAAGGAATTCACGGCGATCTAACGCAAGGAAAAAGAATGTCAGTTTTAAACAAGTTTAAAAACGGTAGAATAGAAATTCTTGTTGCAACAGATGTGGCAGCGAGAGGTCTAGATATCTCTGGTGTTACCCATGTGTACAATTTTGATATCCCACAAGATCCAGAAAGCTATGTACACCGTATCGGTCGTACAGGAAGAGCTGGGAAAGGTGGAGAAGCAGTTTCCTTTATTACTCCAAGAGAAGTGCCACATTTGCACTTAATTGAAAAAGTAACCAAAGGAAAGATCAAACGCATGCAAGCTCCGTCTATGGATGAAGCGAGACGTGGTCAACAACAAGTTACATTGGATAAATTAACGTCCACCATTGAAAAACAAGAGTTAGATGCATATCGGGAGTCTGCAACGGAAATTTTGAATCAATACGATTCTGTAACGGTTGTAGCAGCTGCGCTGAAGATGCTAACGAAAGGTGGTCGTCGCAATGCACCTGTTACGATCAGCTCCGTAGCACCGGTAAGTGTTAAACCGGCTTATAAAGATAAAGGCAAGAAGAAATTCCGTAACGATAACAAACGAAACTTTAATCGAAAAGGTGGCAAACCACAAAGAAATAGAAAGTTTCAAAATAAACGTGGTAGCTCCAACTTCCAATCTAAAAAAGATTAATTAAACCACTCCCTGGCCAATGTCAGGGAGTTTTTGTATAATTATCAGAATTTATAAGTTGGTTCCTTTTCGGGATATTACTCAAAGAAAAAAAGATTTAGCTCGAAGTAGTTATCGGCTCCCTGGAAATAAACTCCTCACTTGGCTTTTCTTAATGGATGAAACGAATTATCGAGGTGATTCGTATTAAGTTGAGAAGTATTTATTTGGGTAACGGAGACGCCAAATATTCAGGTGAGCGCCAGAATCTAGTCCATCATCGCCAGGGAATAAGCCTAATTCTCCTATTCCGGGTCCAAGATTCCCTCATAACAACCATTCCGTAAAAGAGAGGAGAGAAATATGCGACATAGACCAATAAATAACCTAGCAACAGAAGCTATACAAGTGTGGCGAATTTATGCTATTATTCCATCTTTCGTTTTCCTATGTTTAATCATCACAGGGGTCGTCCTTAGCCGTATTATATTCGATCTACCTGTACCAATGTGGGTATTTATAAGTAGCTTTCTGGTATGGCTAATCCTTTCCTTCATAACCATCCTTGTAGTACCGAATGTGAATTGGAAAAGGTGGAGATATCAGGTGTTTGAGCAGGAAGTCGATATTGAACACGGACTGCTCATCATTAAGCGGACACTTATTCCAATGATCCGTGTCCAGCATGTGGACACAAAGCAAGGTCCCATATTGAAGAAGTTTGGTTTAGCGACTGTAACGATATCAACAGCGGCAACGAAGCATGAAATACCTGCGCTGAAGGAAGAAGAAGCCTATGAATTGAGAGACCGTATTTCCGTACTAGCTAGGGTGGATGAAGATGATGTCTAATGCCAATCGGTTGCATAAAGCAGCTATACTATTTAATTTTGTAAAGATATTCCGAGAGGTTTTCTTAGGAGCAATCCTCGGCTTTTTGGCTACCTTCAAGAATATTAATTTGGGTGGCTTTTGGTTCGAAATTTTGTATGCTAGTCTGTTTATCCTATTTATCCTTCTTTTTAGTGTCATCCAATGGTTTCGATTCACCTATACAGTAGAGCATGACCACTTAAGGATTGATAGTGGTATTTTCGTAAAGAAGAAGCGGACAATATCCTTTAACCGAATTCAATCCATCGATGTGTCAGAAGGAATTGTTCATCGAATCTTCCAATTAGCAAAGGTAGAAGTGCAAACAGCAGGAGGAGATTTAGGTGCGAAAGCGGAAGCGGTGTTGAGCGCTGTAACGAGAGACAAAGCTTTCGAATTGCGAGAGTCCTTACAGCTAAAAACCGATAATCAAGAACAAGAAGAGGAAGCGGAAAAGGAAGTCCTCACAAAGAATTCTAAAACAATATCAACAAGAAGACTACTGCTCGCGGCTACTACAACAAACGGCTTTGGTGTGTTCTTTTCCTTTGCTGCGTTGATCTTACCTCAATTTGGTCAAGTGCTGCCCGATCGAATCTATGAGAATGTATTCGATTGGGTTATTCATCTGAGCATACCGTTTCTAATCCTATTAGCTGGAGTAACTGGAATTCTATTATGGGGGACTGCAGCATTAGGCTCCTTGCTAAAATATAGCTCCTTTACTATTCAAAAGTCGGAAGATGATTTGCAGATTTCTCACGGACTCTTGGAGAAAAAACAGCTGACACTAGCCACTAAACGGATTCAAGCGATCAGTGTTCGAGAGGATTTACTCCGCCAATGGATAGGGTACGTTACCATTCATGCAGAAGTTGTCGGTGGAAGTATGGGTGCAAATGGAGGAACTTCCGTATTACTGTTTCCATTATTAAAAAAGGCCGAAGTGGCATCTTTTGTCGAGCAGTTTGTTCCGGATTATCAGCCTGAGTTCGTTAATCAAACCTTACCGAAACGATCTAGAAGACGATTTTTATTTCGAATGATAGCACCTGTCATCATTGGATCCATCCCAACGTTTTACTTTTTTCCATCCTACAGTTGGATTGGAATTGTCCTTTTATTGCTCGCCTTCTTATTGGGATTGTTCCAATATAAAGATAGTGGATTTAATATTGCTGGAGATAAGCTAACATTACGATATCGAGTTATTGGGAAAAACACTGTCATACTGTATCGAAAAAGAATTCAGTCTTTAACAACATCCGATCATTATTTGCAACAACGTCAATCCTTGAAAACATTGAAGTGTTCTGTAGCAGCAGTTAGTGGAATCGGAAAAACTTTTTCTTATAAAGATGGGGACGAAAAGCAGGTGGCAGAGGTGTTCGACTGGTATTCCTTTCAGAGAAAAGAAAAAGAAGCTGAGGCAAAACTATAAGCTCCCACTCTAAAGACGAACGATTACAGATAGAAGTGTAGAGTGTACGTTTCAATGGTTGGGCCTTCATTCACAGTTGATATAAAATGCGACACAACTCTAATTAAAAATTTTATGAAAAAAATAATGATGTGAAACCTGATGCCGGCGCTCTGGCAGAATACTTCGCTTTCCGCGGGCACGGCCTCAGCTTCCTCGGAAGAACCCCACTTCCTTGAAAAAGAAACCCGCTTTTTCTGCGTGCGATGTTTATTCTAAGAAGCTTTCCTTGTCCTGCGGGATCTTCGGCTCGCGCTGTTCCCGCAGGAGTCTCCGTATTCTGCCTTCGCTAAGTTGATATTTCTAATTTGGTAAACTTGGTAGCCAAAAGCAGATGGTTAAATCCTCTAAATAATTGGAAACCCTATTCAAAAAATTATAAGTCTGATAATATGAATCGCTACTTAATAAGGTTTCACTTCACTTATAATTATTAAAAATTACTTTATACCTTCGGAACTTTATGGCTTTATGAACCTTATTTGTCAGCTGCTTACGGCATGTTGATTGGAGTGGAGGGCAGTCGACTCCTACCATGAAAATAAGGTTCTAATATATGGAAAAATGGCAATACTAAGGTAGACGCAGCTCATTCGTTTTTTTGAGGAGAGCGCCACATTCTAAGATCTAATGAAGTTGGAGATTAATTTTAAGACACTTTTGGTTCCACAATTGTCACTGTGTAACCTAAACTCTCTAATCTTCGTAGTGAATGCTTAACAACGGATTGTTGTCTTTGTTTGTCGAAGTAATCTTCTCCTAAATCTACATACATTTCTTTTCGTGTTAAGAGATAATAGGAGATTCGTAATATCGCATGAGCTACAACGATTCCTGCACGCTTTTTACCTTTACGTGAAGCTGTTCGCCGGTAAAGTGCACCAAGGTAGTTTTTGGATCCTCGAACAGAATGAGCTGCTTCAATCAGTGCTGATTTAAGATACTTGTTTCCATTCAACGTTTTAGATGATTTACGTTTTCCAGCACTTTGGTTATTTCCAGGAACTAATCCAGCCCATGAACACATTTGAGGTGCAGTAGGAAATTGCTCCTTTATATTTGTACCAAGCTCTGCAAGCATTTGTTCCGCCATTTTTCTCCCAATACCAGGAATGGAATCTAAACGGTCTATATCTTCTTGAGAGTCTTCCATCCTTTTCGCTATCTCTTTATCTAGTTTATCGATTTGATCCGTCAGGAAATCGATATGATCTAGAATCGTTTTTATCATGAACCGTTGGTGTTCTTGAACATACCCTTGAAGTGCGAGTTTCAATTCATCCTTTTTCTTCTTCATTACTCCTCTCGCAAAGGTTGTTAACTCTTCGAGATCATCATTTCCTTCGGATATGGATCGAAGCATATCACGAGCAGAAACTCCCATAATGTCAGAAACAACAGAACCAAGTTTGATATTAGCTCCTTCTAACACTTTTTGAATCCGATTATATTGTCTGGCACGCTCTTCAATAATACTTCGACGATAACGAACAAGTTCACGTAATTCTCGCTGGTTTCGATCAGGAATAAAACTAGCTTTAAGTAAACCGTGACGAAGTAATTTGGCTATCCATTCGGCATCTTTCACATCCGTTTTACGCCCGGGGACAGCCTTAATGTGTTGAGCATTCACAACTAGATATTCAATATCTTCTGCTTCTAGTAGATTGACAATGGGTTTCCAGTAGACACTTGTACTTTCCATTGCCACATGGGTACACTTATGTTTCTTCACCCAGTCCACCAACTCAATTAGATATATGGTTTTAGTTGAAAAAGTTTCAATCTCCTTTCCTTCTGTTGTAATGGCACAAGCGGTAATGGTATCCTTGTGGACATCCATACCACAAGCATTCTCAATGATTACATCCATTGAAAACATCCTTTCTACGGCAAATAATAATGGAGGCTGGCGCAACAACCAGAATAGGGTTAATCTACCATGAGTGCTTCCCTTAAAAGGAGCAACAGTCTGTGATGCACCGTGGTCGAAGGAGTCAGACTGCGGGTAGGGCTCTCACGCACCAAGGAGTCTCGACCTTCCTCATCCAGCCGTAGCATCAGTATAGCCACACAATAACTATTTTCATTCTCTGTGGTGTATAGCTGTTTTCGCGATACATGAATGACTGCGGGAAAAGCAACAGTCGAAGACCCCAAAAGATGCACCTGCGTCTTCTAGTAACGCTTCGAAGTAAGCTTCCTCGGTGCAAGGCAGCAAAGATGCTTATTCGATGTAGTAGCCTGGCTGAGACGTTGCCCGCGGAAAGCGACTGTCCGTAGCGGAAATCAACATAGCAGTTACGTCGCAGTCTATATAAAAATAGGAACAATATCAACAAATGCATCCTAAAAGAAAAATCCGAACTGACTCGAATTCTAATGAATGAATTTTGAATCATAGTTCGGATTTTATTAGGGTTAAAATACTTTTGTTCTAGCCTCTTTGCTTTAAAGAATCCCGCCAATTAACCCTAGCAGACCGAGTAGAACGATAAGTCCCCATAATAATGGTGTGAGATATTTTTTCCATGGAATCCTTCTTTTGTTCCAACGGTTTGGGTCAAAGGAAACGGAGGAGTCATCTCTAACTCGTCGTTTTCTCCAAGGATTAAAGGCCTGAACATTCTTTACGATAATGGGACCCAATGCAAATCCACCAATTAAACCAAATATATGGGCAGCTATATTAATATTTGGTCGGAAAAAGGACATGAGTACACCGATCACTAAGATTACGACAATGATTTGGGAGCTAGATGGATCAATAAGGTGTTTTCGGAAAAATATCATATAAAGATATAAGCCCAATATCCCATAAATGGCCCCAGAAGCCCCGAAGTGAATGGTGAACTGCGTTGGTTCCATGATATACGTAAAAAAGTTTCCAAATATACCGGTAAAAAGAAATACGAACAAAAACTTGAACTTGCCTAGCATCTGCTCTAGAGCGGGACCAAATAGGACAAGAGAAAAACAGTTGAACAATACGTGCATGATGCCGTTTGGATCATGGATGAAGATAGCGGTGACGAGTCTCCAATATTGACCTTCATGGATTAGTGGGTTAAAACCTACCCCCCACTGGTAAATGATATCTTCCCCAAAAGGAAAGAGAAGGATGAGAACCCAAATAGCTAGCTGGATAGCGATTAGGGAAGTCACAATAGGATAAAGGCGGATAAATTGTTTAAAGCTTTCCGTTCGTACGAACATGATTATTCCCTCCAGATTGTCTCTTTTTTTATCTATATTCTTATTCTTTCATTCTCATTAATTTCTTTCCATTGTTTCCCTTGTTCCCACCGCTCAAACTTGCGAACATAGAAGCTCTTTCACTTTTTCGATATACTAGCATTAAATTAATGTAAAGGTGAGACGATTATGATTAAAGGAATCGGGATCGATATCGTGGAAATCGATCGTATTAATAATAGTATAAAGCAAAATGATCGGTTTGTAGAAAGGATACTAACTGAGCGTGAGCGAAAGGCATATGAAAACTTATCTACACATAGAAGAAAAGTAGAGTTTGTCGCAGGGCGATTTGCTGCAAAAGAAGCTTTTTCAAAAGCGATGGGTACAGGCTTAGGGAAGCTAGGTTTCCAAGATATCGAGATTTACAACGATAACAAGGGAGCACCATATCTTACGTGTGATAAGACAAGCTTCCAAATATGGGTTTCTATTTCGCACAGTATGGACTATGCGGTATCGCAGGTCATATTAGAACAGCAATAGTTTGGAAGAAAAAATAGTAGCTTGTCAGGCTAGTCTGCATATTCAACTAGTTTGTCTCATATATTTTAGTGCGGGTAGGAGGGAACGGAGTGCACATTGTTACCGCAAAAGAAATGTACGAAATAGACCGCATGACAATCGAAGAGTATGGAATAGACGGTAAAATTCTCATGGAAAATGCCGGCCGTGAAATCTCGCGCAGACTAGATGATCTGCTTTCCTCCAGTCAGGAACGGATAACTGTGCTTGTAGGAAGTGGCAATAATGGTGGTGATGGCTTCGTTATTGGGCGAACCATGATGAATCTTGGTTATTCCGTTAAGATCTTACAGCTTGTACCGAATGACCGAATACAAGGAGATGCCCACTATCACAAAAAACTTTTTCTTGCTGTTGGTGGAGAGCTCATTCATTGGAGCGAACATTTCTCTATGGAAACGCTGGAAAAAGAAACGGATGTATGGGTAGATGCCATGCTTGGAATCGGAACGAAGGGAGCCCTTCGAGGTCCCATCTTGGAAGTGTGCTCCTTCGTAAACAGTAGTAATCGCCTGACCATTTCCGTAGATATTCCAAGTGGCGTACCAGCAGAAGAAGAGAAGGAACACGATGGAAAAGCAATTCAAGCTGATATTACTTATATCATTGAGGCGCCCAAGCTATCGACCTTTCTTCAACGATTCGCTTCCTTTTACGGTAGATGGGAAGTTGTAAAGATTGGAATTCCAAACACTGCCTGGCAACATGTGAAACGGGCCATCTGGTCTGAGGGAAAGGTTCAGGAAACCTTACCGGATAGAGAATGCTTTTCGCATAAAGGTACACATGGCAAAGGTTTTATTATAGGAGGCTCTCATACGATGCCGGGTGCTGTAGCCTTAACAGGTGCAGCAGCATTAAGAGCAGGGAGTGGTCTTATAACCATTGGTACGGTTGCAGAAGCAATACCTTCGATTGCGGCCCAACTTACGGAAGTAACGTTTCAGAAGTTAAGAGGTCGGAACGGTTGGATCCAACCACAGGATTTTGATCTTTGCCTTTTTGACGCCGTTGCGATTGGTATGGGGATGGGAAGAGATGAGGAAACAGCTCTGTTAACGAAACAAGTTGTGGAATCAGTGGATTGCCCTGTTCTGATTGACGCAGATGGACTTCACCATGTCCGGAACTACTTATCATCCTTGAGAGAACGGAATCAACCAACTGTGTTAACACCTCATCCTGGGGAAATGGCGATGTTAAGCAACAGTGACATTGCTTCCATTCTGGCTCGTCCTTTTTCCATTTCTAAATCCTTTGCGATGGAATATGGCATTTATCTAGTGCTGAAAGGACCGTTCACCATTGTGACGACCCCAACTGGTGAGCAGTGGGTGAATCAAACCGGGAACGCAGGACTTGCGAAAGGTGGGAGTGGTGATGCATTATCCGGAATTCTGTTAACGATGATGATGCAGCATGATAGCATCCAACAAGCATTATCGAACGGTTGTTATCTGCATGGGAAATCGGCCGACTATTTAGTAGAACACCATCATTCCAATAGGGACCTTTTAGCTTCAGACGTAATTCGTGGGTTAAAACAAGTATTTCGTACAATTACACCCTAATTCAATGTGTTCGTTCCCTTTGTTAAATGAGACAAAGGAGTTGTGACCATGAGGAAGTATCTCAGCGTAGGGATAATGGCTTTAATGTTGATCCTTATTCTAGCTGCATGTGGGGAAAAGTCTAAAGAAGATGTAGTGTCAAAATTAGAAGAGAACTTAGAGAAAATGGATGGATACAAAGCAGAAGCGGTAATGAGCTTGAAAACAGGGAAAGAAAGCCAGAGCTATAACATTGAGATTTCTCATAAGAAAAAGAATTACTACCGCGTCCTGTTGAAAAATGAACAAAACGAAGAAGGTAGCCAAATCATTTTACGAAATGATGATGGGGTATTCGTTTTAACACCTGCCTTGAATAAAAGTTTCAAATTTCAAAGCAAATGGCCTGATAACAGCAGCCAACCATATTTATATCAATCATTGGTGAAGGATGTACTAAACGATTCTCAATCTGAGTTTAAATCAACAGATAAGCACTATGTGTTTGAAACAGCAACTAATTATCAAAATAGCAACAGCCTACCATATCAAGAAATTTATTTCGATAAGAAAACCTTCACTCCTGCTAAAGTTAAAGTGTTAGATAAGGATAAAAATCCGTTGGTTGAAGTGAAGTTTTCAGCTTTCAAGCTTGACCCAGAATTTGCTAAAGACGAATTCAAAGTGGAGAAAAATATGACAAGCTCAATTTTCGGTGTACCAGCTGCTTCCCAAGAGGAATCAGAAGTAAAAGAATTTAGTGTCTTTTATCCGATGGAAACGGCGGGTGCAGAACTAGCTGAGACTAGTGAAACAGAAACAGAGAACGGAAAACGGGTAATCCTAACATACAAAGGAGATAAAAACTTTACTCTCGTGCAGGAAAAAGTAGAAACGTCTCCGGCGTCAGCTTCTCCAGAACAAGTGAATGGAGATCCAGTGAGTTTAGGGTTCACCATGGGTGCACTAAAAGCCTCATCTCTAGAGTGGAGCTATAATGGCGTTAACTATTATTTAGCAAGTGATGAGTTAACAAAGAGTGAATTAGTCGATGTTGCAAGTTCTGTACAAGGCCAACAAGTAAAATAAAAGAGAAAACCATGAGGCAGGCTCACCATATCGGGTCTGCTTTTATTTTTTCTTTCGATTTGACAACACATCAGTAGGGGTCAATAATAAGTAAAAGATGATGTTTAGTAAGGATGGATGGAATGATGGAGGATACAAAATTTTATCGAGACACTTGGGCTGAAATTGATCTTGCCCGAATAGAATATAATATCCATCAATTACAAAAACGCTTAACAGATACAAAAATATATGCGGTAGTAAAAGCTAATGGATATGGACATGGCGATATCGAAGTTGCAAAAAGAGCCTTAAAAGCTGGTGCGAAAGGCTTAGCTGTTGCGACTTTAGATGAAGCGTTAAAGCTTCGAAAAGCCGGGCTTACAGCACCTCTCCTTGTAATGGGTTGGTCACGACCAGAAGACGCAAGCGTAGCAATCATTCATGATATTACGTTAACGGTCTATCAGAAAGAATGGCTAATCGAAGTGAAACAGAATCAGGTAGATGGTGCGGTAAAGGTACACATCAAGCTTGATACTGGTATGGGACGGCTCGGTGTTCGAACCAATGAAGAGTTATTAGAACTCTTGCATGAACTTCAAAGTGGACCATTTGAATTAGAAGGTGCCTTCACTCATTTTGCTACAGCGGATGAACAAGATTATTCCTATTTTGAAAAACAACAGGAGCGATTAGACAGCTTTTTGCATTGTTTAGAAAAAAACTGGAGCAAGCCCATTATTATTCATACAGGTAATAGTGCGGCAAGTATGAGATTTCCCGAAAAGATGCAACACTTCACCCGTTTCGGCGTTAGTATGTATGGGCTCTACCCCTCAGACACTGTCAAAAAGGAGAAGCCAATTGACCTCCAACAAGCTTTCTCCCTGCACAGTAAATTGGTTCACGTAAAAAAGCTTCCGCCTGGTGAAGGTGTGAGCTATGGTGCCACTTATGTGACAGAAGAAGAAGAATGGATTGGAACCATTCCAATTGGCTATGCAGATGGATACATCCGTAAGCTTCAAGGCTCGGATGTTTTAGTAGAAGGAAAAAGAATGCCCATTGTCGGAAGAATTTGTATGGATCAATGTATGATTCGATTGGATAAGGAATATCCTATCGGTACGAATGTTACATTGATTGGAAAACAAGGGGATGAAGAAATATCAATTGATGAGCTCGCGGATCATTTAGAGACGATTAACTATGAAATTCCCTGTATGATCGGTCCTCGTGTTCCTAGGGTTTATTCTTCATAATTTTTCTAAAATAAGGTATGTAATGGCACCATTTAGGAAAAAGATAGGATAGATTTTCCTTTCGTTCCAAATTAGGGTGGAGTTAAGAAAAAAACTTGTTTAAATGCCTTTGCAAAGCCGTTTAGAGAATGATATGATTAAGTTGGATTTTTACAGGCTGGACTTGTAGATTGTTGGAGGTGTATGGTTTTGTCAGAGAGCTTGCAAGAAATTGTAGTTAGACTACCAAAAAACCTACTGAATGAGGTGGACGGCTTAATGAGAAATGAGAACAGTGATCTCAGTGACTTCATTTGCCAGGCAACAAAATCGTATTTGCGTGAAAAGAAAAAACGCCATATTCGGGAATCCATGCAGCGCGGCTACATGGAAATGGCCAAGATAAATCTCAATATTGCTTCAGAAGCCTTTCAGGCTGAAGAGGAGGCCGAAACCACCCTTGAACGCTTAGTGAGCGGGGTGTAATGTTTTGATTGTTAAAAGAGGCGAAGTTTATTTCGCCGATCTCTCTCCTGTTGTTGGTTCCGAGCAGGGGGGCGTCCGTCCAGTACTGGTGCTGCAAAACGATATAGGTAATCGTTTTAGTCCAACGGTTATTGTTGCAGCAATTACCGCGCAGATACAAAAAGCGAAACTACCTACTCACGTTGAAATTGACGCGCAGAAGTATGGATTTGAACGGGATTCTGTAATTCTTTTAGAACAAATAAGAACCATTGATAAACAAAGACTGACTGATAAGATTACACAGCTTGACCAACATATGATGGAAAACATTAACAAGGCTCTAGAAATAAGCCTTGGATTAACTGATTTTTAATCTTATAAACTGGTTATGCATCTAAATGTTAATTCTCAACCAAGAGCCCTTGTCCTATATTAGACAAGGGCTTTTTTTGGTTGTAGGAGGTGGATTGCAGTAACTTTGGAAATATACTTCGCTTTCCGTGGGTTCGCATTGAGCCGTGCCCACGGAAAGCGACTACCCGCAGCGGAAATCAACTTAGTCTGCGTTTCTTTTCTATAATTCTAAATTCCGCTTAAGAATATATATCTACATAAGGAGTTCCTCACTGTGTATAGCTCATATTGATATCGTTAGGAAGAGGTTCCAACCTTTTGATATAATAGAGTGATTGAAAAAATAACAATTACATAAGTATTTTATGCCATGTATCCATTAAGCTTAATCAAAACAGGGGGGTTACGGAATTGAATAGGGAATTTACAAGTGCTGTATTAGATAACAGTGATGCGATCGTGAAGATGTGGTTAGAAGAAGTATCTAAAAATAGAGAGAGTGATTATACCTCTACTATTTCCAATGAATTATTTAACAATACGAATCGAGAATTTGTAAACATTATCTTTACGAGCGTTGAAAACGAAGGAACAACGAAAGAACTAGAAAGTTTTTCTGAACGTCTGATTCATTTAGGTTGGCCATTAAGCTACTTAACAGACGGCTTACAATCCTTTAGACGAGTAACGATTAATTACTTATTAAATGAATCGCAAGAAGTAAACTCTGAATTTTTCTCGAAAGTTACAGAAGCGGTAGATAAGTGGGTTGACCCTATCATAAACCAGTTGGTGAACGAATATTCTGGTAGTTGGGAGAACATTGTTTCCCTTCAACGAGTTGCGTTGCAAGAGCTTTCTGCTCCTTTAATTCCAGTTATGGACAATATTACAATTATGCCATTAATCGGTACGATTGATACGGAAAGAGCCAAACTTATTATGGAAAACTTATTGGACGGAGTCATTAAGCACAATGCAGAGGTCGTGCTTATTGATATCACAGGTGTTCCAGTTGTAGATACTATGGTTGCACATCACATTATTCAAGCGGCAGAGGCTGTTCGGCTAATAGGCTCCACTTGTATCTTAGTAGGAATTCGTCCGGAAATTGCCCAAACGATTGTTAACCTTGGCATTGACCTAGGAAAATTCCCAACGAAGAGTTCATTGCGTAAAGGATTCCAATCAGCGCTAGAATTAACAAACCGAAAAATCTATGACATTAATAAAAATAATGAGGGAATAGAAAAAATACTAGGTTCTCTGGATAGGGAGTGAAACCATGAGAATTCCAATTCTTAAATTACAAAACTATTTACTGATCTCCATTCAAATTGATTTAGATGACCAAACAGCTATTCAATTTCAAGAGGATTTATTAAATAAAATTCACCAAAGTGGTGCAACGGGTGTTGTAATTGACCTTACTTCTGTTGATATAATTGATTCCTTTATTGCAAAAGTTTTAGGGGATGTCGTTACAATGTCAGATCTTATGGGGGCGAAAGTTGTTCTTACTGGCATCCAACCAGCTGTTGCCATGACCTTAATTGACCTTGGTATTCACATGCAGGATGTTCCTACCGCTTTAGATTTGGAACAAGGCTTAATTAAATTGAGACAGGAACTGGAGGATTAAAGATGAAAAATCAACCCCAGACCTGCGTTACAATTCAAAAAGAATGGGATATAGTTGGTGCTCGCCAAGTAGGACGTGACTTTTCCAAAAAGTTAGGATTTGGCACTGTTGATCAAGCGAGAATCGCCACGGCTATCTCAGAATTAGCAAGAAACATTTATTTATATGCTGGTAAAGGTCAAATTTGTTTTGAAATTATTGAAGATATGGAGCATAAAGGTATAGCCATCCTCGCTACTGATAACGGACCGGGTATTCGCGATTTAAGTACAGCAATGGAAGACGGTTACTCTACCTCGGGAGGTTTAGGCGCGGGCTTACCTGGTGTTAAACGTTTAATGGATGATTTTAATATTATTTCTGAACATGGACAGGGGACAGAAATTAGAACGGTTAAGTGGGTAAGGTAAAATAAATAAAGAGTTATGGACGTTGTTGGACAAGGGGAGTGTATATAAGTCATGGAAAATTATCGTGATTTATTGAAGAAATATATTGAGACTCATGATGAAAAATCTCTATATCAAGCAGAACAATTTAGTAAATTATCCCTAAAACAGAATATCTCCCCTGTGGAAATCATTCATGTTCATAATCAAGCGACAAAGGAGCTATTCCCTAATCTGCCAAAAGACTTTCATTATGCGATGAAATTTCTGTTAGAAACCATGATGTCCTATGGTTTAGCATACCAAGAATTCCAGTCCTTACGGGAAAAGCAACTAGAGCTTAAATCCGAAATATCTGTTGCGGCCAACATGCAACAAACCCTTTTATCAACCGTTAAGCCAACGATTGATGGACTAGATGTTGGTGTGATTAGTGTCCCGGCCAATCAAATGAATGGGGACTACTATCACTTTATTAAAGGGGAGCACGGTGGCAAGCTTGGAGTGGCCATTGCCGACGTTATCGGAAAAGGAATTCCGGCGGCGCTAGCTATGTCGATGATTAAGTATTCCATGGATAGTTTGCCAGAGAACTCAATGAGTCCGCAAGCCATATTAAAGAATTTAAATAGAGTAGTAGAAAGAAACGTGGATCCTAGTATGTTTATTACAATGTTTTATGGATCGTATGATATGGAAACGGAAACGTTCTCTTATTCATCTGCTGGTCATGAACCGGGCTTTTATTATAATACCGAGAAGGGTATGTTCAGGGAAATTGAAACAAAAGGATTAGTCCTTGGTGTTGATGACAAAAGTACGTATGAACAGTTTGAATTGAAAGTGGAAAAGGGAGATAAGATTGTTCTGTTAACCGATGGTGTCACGGAATGTAGACATGGAGAACGCTTTATAGAAAGAGAAGAAGTTTTTCAAGTGATCCAACAATATGATTACCTACCAGCTCAAGAAGCGGTCGAGCAGGTTTATAAACATTTTGAACGGTTACAGGATTTTCACCTGAGAGATGACTTTACATTGATAATGTTGTCGAAAAACGTTTAGATAATGGGTTAATGGGGTACTTAGCATGTATGGGGTTAATACGGAAGAAGTGGGTGGATAGATAATGAACTTAGATATTAAGGTAACTCAGGAGAAGGACAAATCTGTTGTGAAGCTGTTCGGTGAAATTGACGCGTACACTGCTCCTGATCTTAAAGATACATTACTTCCTTTAGCGACGCATGAAGGGCAAACCATTGAAGTCGATCTAGAAAACGTATCCTATATGGATAGTACCGGATTAGGCGTTTTTGTGAGTGCTTTAAAGGCAACGAGAGAAGTGGATAGTCATTTGAAATTAATAAAATTACAAGACCGTGTATTACGTCTTTTTACAATTACTGGTTTAAATGAAGTCATAGATATAGACTCAGAAGTAAGAGGTGGGAACTAATGGAACCTTTTGACTTTATCGAAATAAAAGTACCAGCGGAGGCTGAGTATGTTGGAGTGGTCCGACTTACGAGTTCAGGTATAGCCAACCGCATGGGATTCAGCTATGAGGACATTGAAGATTTGAAAGTAGCCATCAGTGAAGCGATGACGAATGCCGTAACGCATGCATACAAGGAAGAAGAAGACGGCGAAGTTACGATCGGTTTTGGAGTGTATGAAAACCGTCTGGAAGTGATGGTAGCAGATCACGGTGGCAGCTTTAATTTGGCACAAGTAAAAAGCGGAATCGGGCCCTATGAACAGAAAGAATCGATTGAAAACCTACGTGAAGGAGGGTTTGGGCTTTTTCTAATAGAGGCATTGATGGACAAGGTCGAAATTAATAACGATTATGGGGTTATTGTTCTGATGACAAAATACCTCAACGAAAATGAGGTGGGAATCGATGACGACCAAATCTCAACCACACAATAGAGGTGAGGATGAGGTTTACCAATGGATTCAACATCTTCAGAAGTACCCCACAGACGAAGTAATACAAGAAAAAATAGTGCTAGCCTATCAGGATTTAGTAGAGTCTCTAGCTAGAAAATACTCAAAAAACAGCTCTATTCATGAGGATCTCGTGCAAGTGGGGATGTTAGGATTGTTAGCAGCGATTAGAAGATATGAACCATCCTTTGGTAAATCTTTTGAATCTTTTGCTATACCAACCATCATTGGGGAAGTGAAGCGTTTTATTCGTGATAAAACATGGAGTGTTCACGTTCCAAGAAGAATTAAAGAATTAGGCCCAAAAATTAAAAAAGCAACTGAGGAACTAACTACGGATCAACAGAGATCTCCATCCATCACGGATATTGCCAGCTATCTAGAAGTGTCAGAAGAAGATGTTCTAGAGACGATGGAAATGGGAAAAAGCTATAAAGCGCTATCTGTTGATAGAAAAATAGAAGCCGATTCGGACGGGAGCACTGTATCGATTCTTGATTTAATTGGAAAAGAAGAAAGTGGTTACGAAAAAATCGACCGACAAATGTTACTAGATAAGATTTTACCTATATTAACGGATAGAGAACAGGAAATACTGCGATGTACCTACTTTGAAAACCTAAGTCAAAAAGAAACAGGGGAGAAGTTGGGAATTTCGCAAATGCATGTATCGCGTTTGCAGAGGCGAGCTTTAAGAAAATTACGTGAGGCTCTTCAATCGGATAGCTCGGAGGTATTTAATTGAAGGTAAGGAAACACATGGATGTCTCCATTTTTCAACAGGCCAAAAAAGGAAATTACTATTGTGGAGATAGCTATTATTATAAAGAAACAGAAGATGGATTTGTCTGTGCATTAGCGGATGGGTTAGGAAGTGGCGAGTTTGCAAAAGAGTCTTCCCAAGCAGTAATCCAGGCAATAGAACAAAATAAGGATGTTTCTCTTGACCAACTAATTAAAATTTGTAATAAAGAGCTAACTGGAAAACGAGGAGTTGTATTGGGTATTCTGAAAGTGGATTACCTTTCGCATACATTTTCTTTTACTTCGATTGGGAATGTTGGAGTCATGACGGTTACTTCCTCTGGAGTGAAGAAAAGAAGTATTCCTAATTCAGGCTATCTTGCAGGCTTTCCGCGTCCGTTTAAAGTAACGGAAGGACAGCTTGAGGAAGACTTAGTTTTTATTTTATTTACGGATGGTGTAAATGACAGAGACTTATCATCAAGCTACTTTATGGTGAAAGATGTTCAACGCATAACGGAAACGTACCGTTCTGTATGTGGAACGAATGAAAAGGATGATACGACCTTAATCGCTATCAAATACACGGAATAGTGAGGAACCTTCATGTGTAAAAGATATAAGGATTGATTGAGTAGAGAACATGTACTTGATCAATCCTTTTGTGTTATGAAAGAAGCTATAAATCTAAATGCATCTTTCGTTGGTTGGGATATACTCTTTCATTTGGTAAAATAGGATGGAGTCATAGTTAGGAGGAAGAATGTTGAGTGAAGTGGAACAAAGAGATTCATTAATGAAATGGGTGGCTAAAGAAACGGGAGTCGCCACTAGTCCTATTAAACAAGTAATCACCCTAATAGAAAAGGGCAATACAGTCCCGTTTATTGCTCGCTATCGAAAAGAGCAAACAGGTGGACTAGATGAAGTCCAAATTAAAGCTATCGAGGATAAATGGCAATACGCGCTTAACCTGTCCGAACGTAAAGAGGAAGTAATACGTTTAATAGAGGAACAAGGAAAGCTTACACCTGAATTGAAGCAAGATATCATCAAGGCTACACAGCTGCAAAAAGTAGAAGATCTCTATCGACCTTATAAGCAGAAAAGAAGAACGAGAGCAACGGTTGCCAAGGAAAAAGGGCTAGAACCACTTGCTGAAACGATTTGGAAGCAACAAATAACCGATATGGAAAGAGAAGCAAGCTCCTATCTATCAGAAGAACATGAATTGAACACTTTAGAAGATGTTTTGGCTGGCGCTGCAGATATAATGGCAGAGTGGATAGCGGATGATCCTACATATCGCGAATTTATTCGAGAAAAAACATTCCGTTTGGGAACGATCCAATCTGAAGTCAAGAAAAAGGAATTGGATGAAAAAGGCGTTTATGAGATGTATTATTCCTATCATGAACCGATACGTTCTATAGTTGCACACCGCGTTTTAGCACTTAATCGAGGAGAAAAAGAAGAAGTATTAAAAGTTGCAGTGGAGCCTCCGATTGAACAGGTACTAGACTACTTAGCCAAAAAGATTATTTTGTCAACAGCTACTAAGGAAGTACAAGAACTACTAACTACTACAATAGAAGATAGCTATAAACGTCTCATTCAACCATCTATTGAAAGGGAAATTAGAGGAATGCTTTCTGAAACGGCAGAAGCTCAAGCGATTGATATTTTCTCTAAAAACCTTAAGAACTTACTGTTACAGCCACCTCTCAAAGGGAAAACAGTGCTAGGTGTGGACCCAGCCTATCGGACAGGCTGTAAATTAGCAGTTATAGATGAAACTGGGAAAGTTCATTCTATCCATGTTATTTACCCGACTCCGCCAAAAAGCGATAAGAAGAATGCGGAAGCAGTTGTATTAGACTACATCAAAACATTTAAGATTGAGTTAATCGCAATCGGGAACGGAACGGCATCAAGAGAAACGGAACAATTTATTGCAGACATCATTCGAAGCCATCAGTTAGATATTGCCTATATTATTGTGAATGAAGCGGGTGCAAGTGTGTACTCTGCATCCAAACTCGCTAGAGAAGAATTTCCTGATTTACAAGTAGAAGAAAGAAGTGCGGTTTCTATCGCACGTCGTGTTCAGGATCCTTTAGCGGAGCTTGTAAAAATTGACCCGAAATCAATAGGGGTTGGTCAATACCAGCATGACGTTTCACAGAAGAGCTTAAGTGAATCCTTGACATTCGTCGTAGAAACAGCGGTTAACCAAGTGGGGGTAAACGTAAATACAGCATCTGCCTCCTTGCTACAATATGTTTCGGGCTTAAGTAAAGCAGTCGCGAACAACATTGTAAAGCAAAGAAATGATGAAGGTAAGTTTACGAATCGGAGCCAATTGAAAAACATTCCGAGATTAGGTAGTAAAACGTATGAACAAAGTATTGGGTTTTTAAGAGTATTAGACGGGGATCAGCCTTTAGACAGAACCCCAATTCACCCAGAAAGCTATCAAGCGACGAAAAAACTGTTGGAGAAGCTTGGTTGCTCTGTCCAAGACATTGGAACCTCAAAACTTCAGGATAAATTAAAAACGATAGATATAGCTTCGTTAGCGGAGGAGCTATCGATCGGACTCCCGACTTTGCAGGACATCGTAAGTGCCTTAGCTAGACCTGAACGAGATCCGAGGGACGAATTCGATCAACCCCTCCTAAAACAAGATGTTTTGGCAATGGAAGACTTGAAGCCAGGCATGGAATTACAAGGAACCGTGCGAAATGTGGTAGACTTCGGAGTATTCGTTGATATCGGAGTCAAACAAGACGGCTTGGTTCATATTTCTAAAATGTCCAAGCAGTTCGTTAAACATCCAATGGATATCGCGTCTGTTGGAGATGTTGTTACAGTGTGGGTAGAACAGGTGGATGTCGACAAACAACGAATTGCTTTATCTATGGTAGAAGGATAGAACACATACAAAATACCAGGTTTAGGCCTGGTATTTTTTCATTTTTCTTATATACGAACTATTCCTTTTATGAATAAAAGGATGAAGAAGCTATTATGTTTAGGATGAATTCGTGTTCTTCTCACGATAAAAAAACCAGCATTGGTTTAATATCTTGATTTGGTATATGTTCTTGGAAAGGAAAGCTTCAGTCATTTGCTTTTTGAACCATTTCGGCATATGCATAGACTCCCTTCTATCCATGGCATATATGATTAAACTAGTGTACTATAGGGTATGCGATTAGGGAGGTTGGCGTGAATGAGGATGCCATTAACACAAGGTGAACTGGAAAAGCTAGTTCATGCTTTATCCATGGAGTTTTTTCATAAGCCATTTATAGATGAGGTATCATTCAATGCAAGACTAAGGACTACAGGTGGTCGCTATATTCCCTCGAAAAGAAAAATTGAATTGAACCCAAAGTATTTAACCGAAATAGGGAGAGAAGAGTTCGAAGGCATTATTAAGCATGAGCTTTGTCACTATCATTTGCACATTGAGGGAAAAGGGTATAAGCATCGAGATCCAGAGTTTCGGCAGCTACTTAAAGAAACAAAGTCCCCAAGGTTTTGTGGTGCACTTCCTTCTATAGAAGAAAGTAGGGTCAAACATCATTATGAATGTGTAAGGTGCAAACAAGTTTATAATCGGTCCAGACAAGTAAATATAAAAAAGTATAGATGTGGAAAGTGTAGAGGGAAATTGACGAAAGTCTGATAAAGAAATGGACTGATTAGGATAAAATAAGGGAACAAGTTCATCGAACCTTCCAGAAAAAGGTTAAAGCTTTCCATTGACGTAAAGATTGTAACATGTTAAATTAAATAAGCATTTGAAAAACAGCACTTTTTTTGTTGAATGACTTGACCAATGAGTGGTTAAGTAAGTAAAATGTCTTGTAGACGCATTATGTAAGTCCATTTACAACAAATTCACATTAAATTATATTTGACATCACGAATCAAATACGTTATGATGTTTATCGTCGCTGTTAAACACAGTGACTAAAATTATGGATTATTCCACAGTAGCTCAGTGGTAGAGCAATCGGCTGTTAACCGATCGGTCGTAGGTTCGAATCCTACCTGTGGAGCCAGTGGAGAAGTACTCAAGTGGCTGAAGAGGCGCCCCTGCTAAGGGTGTAGGTCGCGCAAGCGGCGCGAGGGTTCAAATCCCTCCTTCTCCGCCATTACGGCCCGTTGGTCAAGCGGTTAAGACACCGCCCTTTCACGGCGGTAACACGGGTTCGAATCCCGTACGGGTCACTTTTTTATTTTCATAACTTTTTGGTCCGGTCCGGTAGTTCAGTTGGTTAGAATGCCTGCCTGTCACGCAGGAGGTCGCGGGTTCGAGTCCCGTCCGGACCGCCATTTATTGGGCTATAGCCAAGCGGTAAGGCAACGGTTTTTGGTACCGTCATGCGCTGGTTCGAATCCAGCTAGCCCAGCCACTTTTTTCTTTTACTATCATTATATGAATCAAGTTGATCTGTATAACCTCTAAAATCAACCTAATGTTCCTTTAAATATAAAGTATAGATAGAAGATAACAAACATTTGACGAGCCATTAGCTCAGTTGGTAGAGAGCCGCTCACATCATCGGAATAACTACTAGGTGCAGGCTTGCGAGGAGCGTAAGCTTCCACGAATAAGCTTGCAACGTGACGAGCACATAACTTCTACTGAGTAACATAAGTGTACTTGGGCATAAGTCATCTTTTTAAAATGCTGCGATGCAGGGGTTTGCTGGATGAACGCTCATATTAAATTAGAAAACAT
>NZ_CP088021.1 GCF_021049245.1 Radiobacillus kanasensis
GATTTTGATCCTTGAAAACTGAACAAAACAACCAGTATGTTAAGTAAGATTTTAGCTAGCTTTATTTGAGTAAGATACTACTCATCAATTTATTGGAGAGTTTGATCTTGGCTCAGGACGAACGCTGGCGGCGTGCCTAATACATGCAAGTCGAGCGCGGAAGCCATCTGACCCCTTCGGGGTGACGATGGTGGAACGAGCGGCGGACGGGTGAGTAACACGTGGGTAACCTGCCTATAAGACTGGGATAACTCCGGGAAACCGGGGCTAATACCGGATAATACTTTTCCTGCATGGGAGAAAGTTGAAAGGCGGCTTCGGCTGTCGCTTATAGATGGACCCGCGGCGCATTAGCTAGTTGGTAGGGTAATGGCCTACCAAGGCAACGATGCGTAGCCGACCTGAGAGGGTGATCGGCCACACTGGGACTGAGACACGGCCCAGACTCCTACGGGAGGCAGCAGTAGGGAATCTTCCGCAATGGACGAAAGTCTGACGGAGCAACGCCGCGTGAACGATGAAGGTTTTCGGATCGTAAAGTTCTGTTGTTAGGGAAGAACAAGTACAAGAGTAACTGCTTGTACCTTGACGGTACCTGACGAGAAAGCCCCGGCTAACTACGTGCCAGCAGCCGCGGTAATACGTAGGGGGCAAGTTGTCCGGAATTATTGGGCGTAAAGCGCGCAGGCGGTTTCTTAAGTCTGATGTGAAAGCCCACGGCTTAACCGTGGAGGGTCATTGGAAACTGGGGAACTTGAGTGCAGAAGAGGAGAGTGGAATTCCACGTGTAGCGGTGAAATGCGTAGATATGTGGAGGAACACCAGTGGCGAAGGCGACTCTCTGGTCTGTAACTGACGCTGAGGCGCGAAAGCGTGGGGAGCGAACAGGATTAGATACCCTGGTAGTCCACGCCGTAAACGATGAGTGCTAGGTGTTAGGGGTTTCCGCCCCTTAGTGCTGAAGTTAACGCATTAAGCACTCCGCCTGGGGAGTACGGCCGCAAGGCTGAAACTCAAAAGAATTGACGGGGGCCCGCACAAGCGGTGGAGCATGTGGTTTAATTCGAAGCAACGCGAAGAACCTTACCAGGTCTTGACATCCTCTGAGCACTCTAGAGATAGAGCTTTCCCTTCGGGGACAGAGTGACAGGTGGTGCATGGTTGTCGTCAGCTCGTGTCGTGAGATGTTGGGTTAAGTCCCGCAACGAGCGCAACCCTTGATCTTAGTTGCCAGCATTCAGTTGGGCACTCTAAGGTGACTGCCGGTGACAAACCGGAGGAAGGTGGGGATGACGTCAAATCATCATGCCCCTTATGACCTGGGCTACACACGTGCTACAATGGATGGTACAAAGGGCAGCGAAGCCGCGAGGTGAAGCAAATCCCATAAAACCATTCTCAGTTCGGATTGTAGGCTGCAACTCGCCTACATGAAGCCGGAATCGCTAGTAATCGCGGATCAGCATGCCGCGGTGAATACGTTCCCGGGCCTTGTACACACCGCCCGTCACACCACGAGAGTTGGCAACACCCGAAGTCGGTGAGGTAACCTTTTAGGAGCCAGCCGCCGAAGGTGGGGCCAATGATTGGGGTGAAGTCGTAACAAGGTAGCCGTATCGGAAGGTGCGGCTGGATCACCTCCTTTCTAAGGAAAGATAACGGAAGCCAGCTCTTCGGAGCTGGTCAGAGAACATACTGGTTCGTTTGGTTCAGTTTTGAGGGATTAACTCTCAATGCCACTTGAATGTGGTTTTTTGTACCTTGAAAACTAGATAAGAGCATTAGAATAGTGGAAGTTCTTTGAGAACGGAAACTAGACTAATACAAGACATTCAAAAGTAACAAACCAAACGTCTTTTCACAGACAAATTAGTTAAGTGAAGAAGGGCGCACGGTGGATGCCTTGGCACTAGGAGCCGAAGAAGGACGGGACGAACACCGATATGTCTCGGGGAGCCGTACGTAGGCGTTGATCCGGGAATTTCCGAATGGGGAAACCCACTACTCGTAATGGAGTAGTACCTATATCTGAATACATAGGGTATAGGAGGCAGACCTGGGGAACTGAAACATCTTAGTACCCAGAGGAAGAGAAAGCAAATGCGATTTCCTGAGTAGCGGCGAGCGAAACGGAATTAGCCCAAACCAGAAAGCTTGCTTTCTGGGGTTGTAGGACACTCTATACGGAGTTACAAAGAAATAGTGTAGACGAATCGATCTGGAACGATCAGCCGAAGAAGGTAAGAGCCCTGTAATCGAAAGACTGTTTCCTCCAGAGTGGATCCTGAGTACGGCGGAACACGTGAAATTCCGTCGGAATCCGGGAGGACCATCTCCCAAGGCTAAATACTCCCTAGTGACCGATAGTGAACCAGTACCGTGAGGGAAAGGTGAAAAGCACCCCGGAAGGGGAGTGAAATAGATCCTGAAACCGTGTGCCTACAAGTAGTCGGAGCCCGTTAACGGGTGACGGCGTACCTTTTGTAGAATGGACCGGCGAGTTACGATCTCTTGCAAGGTTAAGTTGTATAGACGGAGCCGCAGCGAAAGCGAGTCTGAATAGGGCGTTATAGTAAGGGGTCGTAGACCCGAAACCGTGTGATCTACCCATGTCCAGGGTGAAGGTCAGGTAACACTGACTGGAGGCCCGAACCCACGCACGTTGAAAAGTGCGGGGATGAGGTGGGTAGGGGTGAAATGCCAATCGAACACGGAGATAGCTGGTTCTCTCCGAAATAGCTTTAGGGCTAGCCTCAAGAAATGAGTACTGGAGGTAGAGCACTGATTGGACTAGGGGCCCTCATCGGGTTACCGAATTCAGTCAAACTCCGAATGCCAGCTACTTTATCTTGGGAGTCAGACTATGGGTGATAAGGTTCATAGTCGAAAGGGAAACAGCCCAGACCACCAGCTAAGGTCCCCAAGTATACGTTAAGTGGAAAAGGATGTGGAGTTGCTTAGACAACCAGGATGTTGGCTTAGAAGCAGCCACCATTTAAAGAGTGCGTAATAGCTCACTGGTCGAGTGACTCTGCGCCGAAAATGTACCGGGGCTAAACGTATCACCGAAGCTGTGGATTGTTCTTGCGAACAATGGTAGGAGAGCGTTCTAAGTGCAGCGAAGTCAGACCGTAAGGACTGGTGGAGCGCTTAGAAGTGAGAATGCCGGTATGAGTAGCGAAAAAGAAGTGAGAATCTTCTTCACCGAATGCCTAAGGTTTCCTGAGGAAGGCTCGTCCGCTCAGGGTTAGTCGGGACCTAAGCCGAGGCCGAAAGGCGTAGGCGATGGACAACAGGTGGATATTCCTGTACCACCTCCTTTCCGTTTGAACGACGGGGGGACGCAGTAGGATAAGGAAAGCGCACCGATGGATGTGTGCGTCCAAGCAGTGAGTGAGTCAGATAGGCAAATCCGTCTGGCAATCACAAGCTGTGATGGGGAGGAAATAGAGTACCGAAGTTCCTGATTTCACACTGCCAAGAAAAGCCTCTAGTGAGGAAAGAGGTGCCCGTACCGCAAACCGACACAGGTAGGCGAGGAGAGAATCCTAAGGTGATCGGGAGAACTCTCATTAAGGAACTCGGCAAAATGACCCCGTAACTTCGGGAGAAGGGGTGCTTCTTGCATGAGAAGCCGCAGTGAAAAGGCCCAAGCGACTGTTTAGCAAAAACACAGGTCTCTGCGAAGCCGAAAGGCGAAGTATAGGGGCTGACACCTGCCCGGTGCTGGAAGGTTAAGGGGATGCGTTAGCTTCGGCGAAGCGTTGAACCGAAGCCCCAGTAAACGGCGGCCGTAACTATAACGGTCCTAAGGTAGCGAAATTCCTTGTCGGGTAAGTTCCGACCCGCACGAAAGGTGCAACGACTTGGGCACTGTCTCAACGAGAGACCCGGTGAAATTATACTATGCGTGAAGATGCGCATTACCCGCGACAGGACGGAAAGACCCCGTGGAGCTTTACTGTAGCCTGATATTGAATGTTGGTACAGCTTGTACAGGATAGGTGGGAGCCTGAGAAACCGGAGCGCTAGCTTCGGTGGAGGCGTCGGTGGGATACCACCCTGGCTGTACGGACCTTCTAACCCAGGACCGTGATCCGGTTCGGAGACAGTGTCAGGTGGGCAGTTTGACTGGGGCGGTCGCCTCCCAAAGAGTAACGGAGGCGCCCAAAGGTTCCCTCAGAATGGTTGGAAATCATTCGAAGAGTGTAAAGGCAGAAGGGAGCTTGACTGCGAGACCTACAAGTCGAGCAGGGACGAAAGTCGGGCTTAGTGATCCGGTGGTTCCGCATGGAAGGGCCATCGCTCAACGGATAAAAGCTACCCCGGGGATAACAGGCTTATCTCCCCCAAGAGTCCACATCGACGGGGAGGTTTGGCACCTCGATGTCGGCTCATCGCATCCTGGGGCTGTAGTCGGTCCCAAGGGTTGGGCTGTTCGCCCATTAAAGCGGTACGCGAGCTGGGTTCAGAACGTCGTGAGACAGTTCGGTCCCTATCCGTCGTGGGCGCAGGAAGTTTGAGAGGAGCTGTCCTTAGTACGAGAGGACCGGGATGGACACACCGCTGGTGCACCAGTTGTTCCGCCAGGAGCATAGCTGGGTAGCTACGTGTGGAAGGGATAAGTGCTGAAAGCATCTAAGCATGAAGCCCCCCTCAAGATGAGACTTCCCATCATTTTAAATGAGTAAGATCCCTCAGAGACGATGAGGTTGATAGGTTCGAGGTGGAAGCATGGTGACATGTGTAGCTGACGAATACTAATCGATCGAGGACTTAACTTAAATCTTATGAATGTCTTAACTCTTATCTAGTTTTTAGGGTGCAAACTCTATAAAAGTTCCAGTAGGAACTTTAAGGTCTAGTGGTTATAGCAAAGAGGTCACACCTGTTCCCATGCCGAACACAGTAGTTAAGCTCTTTAGCGCCCATGGTAGTTGGGGCATTGCCCCTGCGAGAGTAGGACGCCGCTAGGCAACATACGACACCTTCTAAGTAAGAAGAAATTCTTGCCTAGAAGGTGTTTTGTTTTCCCATCAGAATTTATAAACTTTATTGGATGATAGTATAAGCGGAACTAAGGCTCAACCCTGTGCCTAAAAGCTTGGTTTTCACAAGTTTCCTTTATGTATTTATCCGTCCAAAATAAAGACAACCCAAATCACACGTGTACAAACAAGATTCAGTGGATGGTTTCATAGAATGAAATATACGTATTATAAAAGTTTTATGTATAGGTTTCGTTAGATTAGGAGAAACTAAACTAACGGAGGTGGAGATTATGGAAACCGTTGAACATTCAGAAACCTGTGGGATTTGTGAGCAAGAGAAGACAAAGGGTATTCATTTATATACGTTATTTGTTTGCAGCGAGTGTGAACAAGACATGATTCAAACAGAACCCAATGACGAAAAATATAAGTACTACTTAAAGAAGCTTAAAGACATAAATCGTCCGACTTTATATTCATAGATTTTTAACCGCTCCTGTCGAATCGTTTCGGCAGGAGTTTTTTTTTTTGGTTTAGGAAGTTATAGAATTGGCTTAGTGTAGATAACATGTTGCAATAGTAACGTCCAGCTCCAGTCCAGCTACCCGGGCGCCCGGAGCTTTTGTTCCAATAGCCCTATTTATCTAACTTTTTGAAGATGTCTTCTTCAAATCCTATGGAAGTAGTTCACACAATCCTATTATCCTAGTAATATGAAACTAAGAACAGTTACATAAAGGCGGTATAATAATGGATCACACGAAAACCCCCCTTTTTGATACATTACTTGCACATAAAAAAGAAGATCCTGTTTCATTCCATGTTCCAGGACATAAAAACGGAACCATTTTTTCAAAGAGGGGAATGGAGCTTTATCAAGGTCTGTTATCCATCGATGCAACGGAACTAACAGGACTAGATGACCTTCATGCGCCAACAGGGGTGATAAAGGAGGCTCAGCATTTAGCTGCGGACTGGTTTCAAGCAGACTATAGTCATTTTTTGGTAGGTGGAAGTACGGTAGGAAATTTGGCAATGATTCTAGCAACTTGTTCCACAGGTGACAAAATACTTGTCCAAAGAAATTGTCATAAATCAGTATTACACGGGTTAGAACTAGCAGGGGCTAAACCTGTTTTTCTTGCCCCGGAGTTTGATGAGCGTGTAAACAGGTACACTGCTCCCTCTTTCAAGCTCATTAAAGAAGCAATCACTAAACATCCTGATAGTAAAGCTCTATTTGTAACTTATCCGGATTACTTTGGCATGACCTATAATTTAGAGAAGATTATCACATATACTCATGAGCGTGATATTCCGGTTTTGATTGACGAAGCACATGGTGTTCATTTTTCTCTTGGGAAAGGATTTCCGGATTCCGCATTAAATGCAGGAGCAGATGCCGTGGTACAGTCTGCTCATAAAATGGCGCCCGCTATGACAATGGCTTCTTATCTCCATGTTCAGTCCAAGTATGTATCCAATCAACGTATTACATACTATTTAAATATGGTTCAATCGAGCAGTCCATCCTATCCTGTTATGGCGAGCTTAGACCTAGCACGGCATTATTTAGCTGGACTAACTGAATCAGACTTGGACTGTGTTGCAACCAGCGTAAATCATTTTTGTTCATTAATCGAGGGATTAGATATTGGGAAGGTGCTTCGATCGGAAGATCCGTTGAAAATAACGGTAGACGTGTCGGAGAGTGGTCTATCCAGTAAACAGATCGCGGCTCTTTTTGAAGAGAATCATATCTATCCGGAACTAACAACAGATACGCAAATATTATTTATTCATGGACTAGCACCCATTAAGGATTGGGATCAGTTAACGACAAGGATAGATAGAATAAAGTCCCAATTAAATAATCTCGTTCGGCATGATACAATAGAAGTTATACGTGTACCCCAGGTTGATGTACAAGCATTAGATATATCCTATGAGGATATGAAAACGCTAGAGATAAAACAAGTAAACTTGCTGGACTCTATAGAGAGAATTAGTGCAGAGAATATTGTTCCATATCCACCAGGAATTCCTTTAGTCTTTAAAGGGGAAAGGATCTCGCAAGCGCATGTGGACATGATACAATATTTATTAGATAAAGGAATATCATTTCAGAACATCGAAATAAATGAGAAAGTTCATGTTTTTTCTGACATAAAAGGAGAATGAATGTGGTCGGACATTTTATTACAATAGAAGGTGGAGAAGGTGCCGGAAAAACTTCTATTATACGAGCATTAGAGAAAAAGCTTCAACAGGATGGCTATCAAGTTATCTCAACGAGAGAACCAGGCGGCATTACGATCGCAGAAAAAATTCGAAGCGTGATATTGGATCCTTCTCATACAGCCATGGATGCGAGAACAGAAGCCCTACTCTATGCAGCGGCACGAAGACAACACTTAATGGAGAAGGTTTTGCCTGCATTAGAAAAAGGGAATATTGTTTTATGTGACCGGTTTGTGGACAGCAGTCTTGCTTATCAAGGGTATGCGAGAGGACTCGGTATAGAAGAAGTGTATCAAATTAATCAGTTCGCTATTGAAGGCTGTGAACCTTCCTTAACTTTATTTTTTGATATCGAGCCAGAGAAGGGATTGCGCCGTATTCAAGCGAATAAAGAAAGAGAGCAAAATCGCCTTGACCTTGAAGAACTATCGTTCCACGAAAAGGTGTATGAAGCATATCATATATTGTTAAAGAAGTTTCCGAATCGAATCCAATCGATTCATGCAGATCAATCATTAGAGAAGGTCGAGAAGGAAGCGTATGAAACGATTCAGACCTACTTAGAGATGCATAAATAATCGATAGGGATTGACCGGGACTTAGGATACCTTTAAAGGGAGGAATTCGTGATGAAATTAATTTTGGCTGTTGTACAGGATAAGGATAGCAATCGTTTAACAGATGCCCTGGGTGACAAGGATTTTAAAACGACTAAGCTATCTACAACAGGTGGTTTCCTTAAGGAAGGGAACACAACGTTAATTATAGGTTGCGAGGACGATCTCGTAGATGATGCGCTACAAGTCATCAAGGATAATTGCAGTCAAAGAGAACAGATGATTGCTCCAATTTCCCCAATGGGAGGAAATGCCGATTCTTATATTCCACGGCCAATCAATGTGGAAGTTGGCGGGGCAACGGTCTTTATTTTACCAGTTGAGTCATTTTTTCAATTTTAACTGAAAGAAGGTTGTGCAACCGATGAAAATAGGTCAGGACCTGCGATCTCAATTAGAATCAACGAGGAAAAACGTAACGCACCCTAACACAAGTGCGAAAAGTTTTGATTCGATGGTTTCTGCTCAATCGCATAAATTAAAACAACAAGAATTAACAAAGCTTATGACGGACTTGAGTGCACAGGGAGAAAAGGTTGCACAACATCAGTCTTTTAGAGACTTAGCGAAATATAAAAGGCTTGTAAAAAAATTCGTGAAGGAAGCAGTGCAGTATGGGATGGATTTGAAGCACTCTCATAGCTGGACCTCCCAAGGAAGTAACCGTAAGCTCACGATTGTGGAACAAGTCGATGAGAAGCTTATTGAATTGACAGAGGCTGTTATGGATCAAGAAAAGAAACAAATTGATATTTTAGGACTTATCGGAGAGATTAAAGGGCTCCTTATTAATATTTATGGATAACTCCTGATTATTTAAAGGGCGGTCTAGAATGGAAAATTGGTCGGAAGCTAGTTCGATACAACCAATTGTGAGCAAAATGCTGACAAATAGCATACAAAAGGATCGAATTTCTCATGCTTATCTGTTTCAAGGTCAAAAGGGGACAGGGAAACGTGATGTAAGTCTTTTGTTTTGTAAAAGTATTTTTTGTAAAAGTAAGAGTGGTGTCGATCCTTGTAATCAATGTAAGGATTGCAACCGAATAAATACTGGGAATCACCCGGATGTCCATTGGATAGAGCCAGAAGGTGCGTCCATTAAAACAGAACAAATTGAGCTCCTTCAAAAGGAGTTTTCCTATACAGGTCTGGAATCCAACCGAAAAATATATGTTGTTTCCCATGCCGATAAAATGACAACGAATGCATCGAATCGTTTACTGAAGTTCTTAGAGGAACCTAGTCGGCAGACGACGGCGATGCTTTTAACGGAAAACACTCAATCGATTTTACCGACTATACGTTCTAGATGTCAGATTATGGCGTTAACACCACTCAAAGCCGATAATCTTCAACAAAAGCTAGTAGAAGAGGGAATATCTACTTCTCATGCTAGAATTGCTTCTACCTTAACGAATAACTATGTGGTAGCAAAGGGTCTTTGTGAAGATGAGTGGTTTGCTAATGCGCGAAAGTTAGTGGTACAATTAGTAGAAGTTCTTCCGTCCAAATCCGGTGAAGCTCTTTTGTTTATCAGCAATCAATGGATGCCCCATTTTAAAGATAGAGAACAATTACAAATGGGATTAGATCTTCTTCTCTTATGGTATAAAGATCTAATATATAAATATATAGAAAGAGAAGAATCTATTGTCTTTATCGATGAATTAGACCGATTAGAACAGTCTATGATGGTATGGTCCAGACAATTTACGACAGACATACTAGGATTTGTTTTAGAGGCTAAGCGGAAGCTGGAGCAGAATGTTCATCCGGTCTTGGTGATGGAGCAGCTTACACTTCATATACAGAGGTGAATGAGATTGATAGAGGTTATTGGTGTCCGCTTTAAAAAAGCGGGTAAAATATATTATTTTGATCCTAGTGATTTTTCTATAAGTAAAGACGATTATGTAATCGTTGAAACGGTTCGTGGCGTGGAATTTGGAAAGGTAGTTATTCCAAAAAAACAAGTGGACGAAGAAGATGTGGTATTGCCACTTAAAAAGGTTATTCGCCTAGCTACGGATAAAGATAAAGTCACGGTTGCAGAAAATCAGGAAAATGCACAGGAAGCCTACCGTGTTTGCCAAGAAAAAATCACACATCATGAGTTGGACATGAATTTGGTAGAAGTAGAATACACGTTTGACCGAAACAAAGTGATTTTCTATTTCACAGCGGACGGTAGAGTAGACTTTCGTGATTTAGTAAAAGACTTGGCTGCCGTGTTTAAAACTCGAATTGAACTGAGACAAATCGGGGTTCGAGACGAGGCAAAACTATTAGGTGGAATTGGACCATGTGGTAGAATGCTATGTTGTTCGACTTTCCTAGGTGATTTTGAGCCTGTTTCTATTAAAATGGCAAAAGATCAGAATCTCTCCTTAAATCCAGCTAAAATTTCTGGGTTATGCGGAAGATTGATGTGCTGCTTAAAGTATGAGAATGATGACTATGAATCAGCAAAAAAACAACTTCCTGACTTAGGAGAGAAAATCAAAACACCTTATGGACAAGGAAAAGTAGTTGGGCTTAACATACTGGAGCGTTTGATTCAAATTGAAATACCGGAGAAAGAGCGCGTCATCGAATATACGTTGGACGAGCTTGTAAATGAGGGTATCATCACTACTCAAGCCACAGAATAATGGGGTGGAGCTCGTGAATAAAAAAGAAGTATTTGAGCAAGTATCCTTTATGGAAGAGCAAATTGGTCAACTATATCAGCAGTTGGGTGATTTAAAACAACATCTAGCTGAAGTATTAGAGGAAAACCATCGACTTGCTGTAGAGAATCACCATCTTCGCAATCGTTTAGATGGAAGTGTTGAGGCAAGCGCAGATGGAAAAGAGCCTACTGGTCAACATGGGAAAGAGGAACCTGTAGGAGAAGGATACGATAATCTCGCGAGACTATATGATGAAGGCTTCCATATATGTAACGTTCACTTTGGAAGTCCACGTCAAGACGAAGATTGCTTGTTTTGCTTACTGTTTTTAAACAAGACGAAATAACCAAAACGATGGGCTGATACATAAGGGGAAACCTTGTGATCAGTCTTTCTTTTTACACGTAATTACCCACGGAATAGAGGGAACTGGAAATGAAAGTGCAATTACATAAAGATGAGCGCCTGGACTATCTTCTTGCAGAGGAAGACATGAGAATCATTCAAAGCCCGAGGGTATTTGCTTTTTCACTCGATGCAGTATTGTTAGCGGATTTTGCCTATGTCCCGATAAAAAGAGGGAAAATTTTAGATTTATGCTCTGGCAATGGAGTGATCCCTCTTCTCGTTAGTAGAAGGTCGCACGTACCTATCACGGGGGTGGAGATTCAAGAGCGACTATATGATATGGCGATACGAAATGTTCAATTAAACGAATTGGAAGAGCAAATTACGATGATTCACGGAGATTTAAAGGATATGCCAAAAGCGTTAGGGCATGGTGAATTTGATACGGTACTTTGTAATCCCCCTTACTTTAAGAAAGCAGAAAAGAAGCAACAAAATGAAAATCCTTTTTTTACGATTGCTAGGCATGAAATATTCTGTACGTTAGAGGATGTTATTTTTGCCTGTAGCAGGCTGACGAAGCCAGGTGGCAAAGTAGCCCTCGTTCACCGTCCAAGTCGCTTAGGAGACATCATTACCTTATTCAAACAAAATAGAATTGAACCGAAGCGGATTCGATTTGTCCATCCAAAGGAAGGGCGCGAAGCCAATACTCTTTTAATAGAAGGAACGAGGGATGGGAAATCAGATGTAAAGATTCTTCCCCCTTTATATGCATTTGATCAAGATGGAAATTACTCCAAAGAGTTAGAAGGTATCTTGTATGGAAAAAAACTCTAATCACTACGTGTATATGCTGAGATGTAAGGATGGATCGCTTTATACGGGTTACACGAATAATGTCGAAAAACGATTAAAAGTGCATGAAGAAGGAAAAGGAGCTAAATATACAAGAGGAAGAGGCCCTTTTGAATTAGTATTTGTTGAGGAATACGAAACAAAAGGGCTGGCACTTCAACAAGAACATCGTATGAAGAAACTAACAAGAAAAGAGAAAGAAAAACTTATTCAAGCGTCAGAAGGGAGGAAAAATGGATGAACGTACAACGTAGCTTTGAAAATACGAAGCGTGGAAACCTCTATGTGGTAGCAACCCCTATTGGCAATTTAGACGATATTACGATAAGAGCGCTTAAGACACTGGAACAAGTCGATGTAATTGCTGCAGAAGATACAAGAAATAGTAAAAAACTCTTAAATCACTTTGACATACATAAACCTTTGGTAAGCTATCATGAGCATAACAAACTTAGTCGGGAAGACCATTTAGTGGATACGTTACAAGAGGGTAAAGATATAGCTCTGATCAGTGATGCGGGGATGCCAGCCATCTCAGACCCTGGCTATGAGATGGTCAAAGCGGCCATAAAACGAGATATTCCAGTCATCGTTATTCCAGGGGCGAATGCAGCTTTGACCGCACTAGTAGCCTCTGGTCTCCCTACAGAGGAATTTTATTATTATGGATTTTTGCCTCGTAAGAAAAAAGAAAAGGAAGAAGAATTATTACGCCTTTCCTCGATAGCAGCTACGGTTATTTTTTATGAATCCCCTTATCGGATTGAGGAGACCATCGAAGCCATTGTAGAGGTTTTGGGGGAAAGGCAAATCTGTTTAGCAAGAGAGCTAACAAAGAAGTTTGAAGAATATGCCCGAGGGACGGGACAAGAAATCTTGGATTGGTTGAAGGAGCAAACGGTCCGAGGAGAATTTTGCATTGTGGTGGAAGGGAATCAAAGCGAATCTAAGGAAGAAGACCAATGGTGGGCAGCCCTTACGGTGGAGCAACATGTTACCCACTATATTACGGAGCTTGGCCTTAGAAGTAAGGATGCTATCAAAAAAGTTGCAACCGAACGAAATCTTCCCAAAAGAGAAGTGTACCAGGCCTTTCATGTGGAGGAGTAAAGCTGGTTGACTTGGCTATGTATGCATAAACGGTTTCCTGCTGAAACTACAAATATAATAAAAAATCCTTCGCTTAAATAAATAGCGAAGGATTTTTTTATTATTTGTCACCTATACGAGATTGAATTTCATTGATTAACTCTTTTGCGCCTTCTGGGCTTAAAACAAGTTTACCATTAGCAAGTGATAGATTATCATCAGAAATTTCCCCTGTAATATGACAAGTCATATTAGGTTTGTATTTCTTCAAGATGATGCGATCATCATCAACATAGATTTCCAACGCATCTTTTTCATTAATACCAAGCGTGCGACGAAGCTCAATGGGAATAACTACACGCCCAAGCTCATCAACCTTACGAACGATTCCTGTAGATTTCATTGTTTTTTCTCCCCTCATACAATGGTATTTCGGCATTATTCGACATCTATATACAGTAGTTTACCAGTGTTTTACATAAGTGTCAATTATAATTTGCGAAAAATTCTCGCCCTGGGAAAGTTTGTGGCAGTTTTGTGTACTTATCACAGGTTTACTTGAACAACTTTCCTAAAAAGTACGAAAACATGTCGAAAATCATAATGGAAAATCGACAAAAAAATTTCCTTTTGCAATTTTCTTTCCTTTTTTTCTTCCATTATAATGGGGCAAAGTTGAATTTTCCCATTATAGCCTTAGAAAAATTGGCAAAGTAATGATAAAATCGCTACAATAAGAAGAAATAAGGTTAAAAGAGGTAAAAATTAGGTCATTCTATTAAAAGATACGAATTAAGAAGGAGGATTATGGATGTCCAACGAGAAAAAAACATTTTACATTACAACTCCTATTTATTACCCAAGTGGAAATTTACATATAGGCCATGCTTATACGACGGTTGCAGGAGATGCGATGGCCCGTTATAAGCGTTTGCGTGGCTATGATGTCATGTATTTAACTGGAACGGATGAACATGGACAAAAGATTCAGAAGAAAGCGGACGAAAAAGGAGAGACTCCACAAAAGTACGTGGATGATATCGTAAGTGGTATTAAGAAGCTTTGGGATAAACTAGAGATTTCTTATGTGGATTTCATTCGTACAACGGAGGAAAGGCATAAGAAAGTGGTGGAAAAAATCTTTGCTCAATTGTTGGAGCAAGGGGATATCTATTTAGATGAATATGAAGGCTGGTATTGTACGTCCTGTGAGTCTTTCTTTACAGAGCGCCAACTAGAGGATGGAAAATGCCCAGACTGTGGCGGACCCGTTGAGAAGGTGAAAGAAGAATCGTATTTCTTTAAAATGAGCAAATATGTCGATCGCTTGCTCCAATTTTATGAGGACAATCCAGCATTCATTCAGCCTGTTAGTAGAAAAAATGAAATGATCAGTAACTTCATTCGACCAGGTCTAGAGGATTTAGCTGTATCGAGAACAACTTTTGATTGGGGAGTTAAAGTACCAGGGGATCCGAAGCACGTTATTTACGTATGGATTGATGCCCTATCCAATTACATAACAGCTCTCGGTTACGGAACGGATGATGATGAACGCTACCAAAAATATTGGCCAGCGGACGTTCACCTCATGAGTAAAGAAATCGTTCGATTCCATACGATTTATTGGCCGATTATGCTAATGGCTTTGGATTTACCATTACCGAAAAAGGTATTTGCACACGGTTGGATCTTGATGAAAGATGGAAAAATGTCGAAATCGAAAGGAAATGTAGTTGATCCAGTTGATTTAACAAATCGTTACGGGTTAGATGCACTTCGCTATTATTTACTTCGTGAGGTTCCATTTGGTTCTGATGGTACGTTTACACCAGAAGGCTTTGTGGAAAGAACGAACTACGATCTAGCCAATGATTTAGGAAACCTGTTAAATCGAACAGTTGCTATGATTGAGAAATATTTCAATGGAGAGATTCCTGCCTTAAAGCTGGCTGAGGATAAATTTGACCAAGATCTAGAACAGCTAGCCAAGCAAACCATTACAAATGTAGAAAATGCAATGGAAAACATGGAATTCTCCGTGGCGCTATCAACGATTTGGCAATACATTAGTCGAACCAATAAATATATTGATGAAACACAGCCATGGGTGCTTGCTAAAGATGAAGCACAAAAAGAACGTCTTGGAAATGTAATGGCGCATCTTGCGGATTCACTACGAAGGACCGCTATCTTACTTCGTCCGTTTTTAATAAATACGCCAAGAACTATGTTTGAACAGTTAGGGGTTGCGAAGGAAGAGCATCAAGAATGGGATAGCCTTCATGATCATCAAGCTATTGCCGCAGGAACAAAGGTAGTGAAGAAAGATCCAATGTTCCCAAGATTAGAAGCGGAAAAAGAAACGCAAATCATCAAAGATATGATGAAGAAGCCGGAACCGAAAAAAGAGAAAGAGACGATCGATTCTAAACCGGAAATAACATACGATCAATTTATGACATTAGATCTACGTGTAGCAGAGGTTCTCCGTGCAGAGAAAATGAAAAATGCTGATAAGCTTCTCCGCATTCAAGTGGATTTAGGTCATGAAAAGCGACAAATCGTATCTGGAATCGCAAAATACTATCAACCAGAAGATCTAGTAGGGAAAAAAGTGATTTGTGTCACCAACTTGAAACCTGTAAAACTGAGAGGGGAATTATCTCAAGGGATGATTCTATCCGGAGAAGATGAAGAAGGAAACCTATCATTAGCAACAGTAGAGGAATCCTTGCCGAACGGATCTGTGGTGAAATAATAAACAAAAGTGCAAGCGGCCGGTAAACAATGTACGGAAATGAGGGAAGTCTCGCTAGTTGCTGGACGTCGCCCTAAAAGTGAAGAAGAACGCTTATCCTGTTTTAATCAGATAAGCGTTTTTCTCTTTAAAAGAAAATAAATCAAAAAATTTAGCTCGAGACAAGGTTATGGCATGCCACCGCTCCAGAAATATACCTCGCTTTCCGCGGGCTCGCGGGAGTCTACGTATATTTTCTACGCTTAAATGGTGGCGCTATTGTTATAGAATGCAATATTCAGGAGTAAGGGAATACAAAAAAATAAATAATCCTGTTTCTAGAAAATGAATAGTAGCTCTTGAAATCAATCTGGTCTGTTTTCTTAAGAGTAAAAAGGAGGAAAAGATAAGATGTTGTTTGATACACACGTTCATTTGAATGTACACCAATTTGACGAAGATCGAGATGAGGTAATGGAACGAGCCCATCAAGCGGGTGTCGAAAAAATGGTAGTTGTCGGATTTGATCGAGAAACAATTCCAAAGGCGTTATCCCTAGCAGAAGAGCATGACCATATCTACGCAACAGTAGGCTGGCATCCAGTTGATGCGATTGATATGACTCAAAAGGACTTAGAATGGATTGAAGAATTATCATCCCACTCAAAAGTAGTAGCAATCGGTGAGATGGGCTTGGATTACCACTGGGATAAATCCCCTAAAGACGTACAAAAATCCGTATTTCGACAACAAATCTCGCTTGCTAAACGTGTGAACCTTCCAATCGTTATCCATAACCGAGAAGCGACGGAGGATATTGTCAAGATACTGAAGGAAGAGAATGCGGCAAAAGTCGGGGGGATCATGCACTGTTATAACGATTCGGTCGATTACGTTCAGGATTGTTTAGATATGAATTTTTATATTTCCTTAGGGGGTCCTGTTACGTTCAAAAATGCTACCCTTCCGAAAGAGGTAGCAAAAGCAGTTCCAATCGACCGCCTTCTCATCGAAACAGACTGTCCATTCCTTGCTCCACATCCTAACCGTGGTAAGCGGAATGAACCAGCTTATGTAAAGCTTGTTGCAGAAAAAATAGCGGAACTAAGAGAGGTCTCTTATGAAGAAGTAGCTCGTTCTACAACAGAAAATGCTATAAGATTGTTTAATATTTAACAGAAAAAAGCTAATTAAATCTAAACATGGAAATCGACCTCAAACCATTGGTGTTAAAGGGTTTGAGGTCGATGTAATCTAATTTTAATATAACTGAAATAAAAAAGCAGAAAAACTGGATTAGCCTAGAATTATCAACGGTTTTGCACAGGTCATCTTGCAAATTGCTCGTTTGACACTCTTTCCCGTAGCTCTATATAATCAACAGGGTACAAAAGGAGGCAAGCGAGCATGAATCCAATTTCAAAGCTATTGCCGGCATGGAAACACAAGCTGGTTATTCCTATGGCCACAATTTTAGCAGCACTTGTTTTGGTATCTATGATCACATACCAAGTAACAAAAGCTGAAGTTACTGTAGTCAAAAATGGGGACGAAGAAATAGTCAACACCCATGCAGATACTGTGGCAGAACTCTTACAAGAACTTAATATTAATCCTTCTAAATATGATACATTATCCCATAAGCAACAAGAAACAATCACAGCAGGTATGACCATCATGTATGAGAAAGCCCAACCTGTTGAAGTGACGCTAAATGGGAAAACAACAGAATATTACACTACTGCAGATACTGTAGGTGCGTTTTTGCAAGAAAATGAGATTGCCATTAGCGAGCACGACAAACTATCGGTGGCTCAGGAAGATGAGATCAAAAATGGAATGAACATTTCCATTGATCAGGCTTTCCAGATCACCTTAACCGATGCAGGGAAAGAACAGAAGGTTTGGACAACAGGTGGAACTGTTGCTGATTTACTAAAAGGTCACGACATTAAGCTTGGCGAATTAGATAAACTAAACGTCAAAGAAACAGATAAAGTAAACAAAGATACTGTTGTGAAAATAACAAGAGTGGAAAAAGTGACAGACGTGGTGGAAGAAACAAAGGATTACGCCGTCGTCAAGAAACAAGACAGCTCTTTAGCCAAAGGACAGGAGAAAGTAATTTCTTCTGGAGAAGAAGGAATCGTAGAGAAGCATTATGAAGTGATTTTGGAAAATGGAAAAGAAGTAAGTCGTAAGCTAGTAAAAGAACAAGTGAAAAAAGAAAGTGAAAAGCGCGTCGTTGCTATTGGAACAAAGGTTAATCAAAACACAGGAGTGAATACTGTTTCTCGTGGTGATGCTCCTGCTGGTAAAACTTTTTACATGAAAGCAACAGCGTACAATTGGAATTGTGCATCTTGTAGTGGTTCCGGCTATACAAGCACAGGAATTAACTTGAAAGCGAACCCGGACCGCAAAGTCGTATCCGTTGACCCTAACGTAATCCCACTAGGAACAAAAGTATGGGTAGAAGGTTATGGATATGCTATTGCTGGTGACACGGGAGGCCATATTCAAGGAAATCGTATTGACGTTCATTTACCAACCTTGAGTGCTGCCCAGAGTTACGGCACAAGGCGTGTACAAGTGAAAATTTTAAATTAATGCAACCATAATGCCCTTGCCTGTACGGTAAGGGCATTTTACTTTTAGAGTCCCTTTTACTATTATGATTAGAAGGAAGACGGAAAAGGATGGGAAGTTCGTGCGGATAAAAGAAGTCATCGTTGTAGAAGGAAAAGACGACACGTCTAAAATAAAACAAGCCGTTGACGCAGATACTATTGAAACAAATGGGTCTGCCATCAATGAATATATTATTCAGCAAATCAAACATGCGCAGGAAAAACGCGGTGTTATTATCTTTACAGATCCAGATTTTCCTGGTGAGAGAATACGTCACATCGTTTCTCAGGCTGTTCCGGGCTGTAAGCACGCCTTTCTAACCAAGCAAGAGGCGAAGGCGAAGCGGGATAAGGGAATTGGGATAGAGCATGCGTCTACTGCTGTGATTCAAGAAGCATTATCCCAAGTATATGAAATAGCGGGAGCATATGAACCGGAAATTACCCGTGAAGAGATATTAGCGTATGGATTAATGGGTGGTTCAGAAGCAAAAGAAAGACGAAGGAAGTTAGGTGTACGCCTTCGTATTGGTTATGCGAATGCCAAACAGCTGGAGAAGCGGCTAACCAGCTTCCAAATTACAAAGCAGGCTTTTGAGGAAGCGATGCAACAGATTTTAGAGGAGGAAGAGTCATGACCCAAGAAAAGGCAATAGCGACTCCATCCAAAACGAAGGAAATTTTACATAAGCATGGCTTTTCCTTTAAGAAGAGTTTAGGTCAAAATTTTCTGATTGATGTTCAAATATTAAAAAATATCATGCAACATGCGGGAATAGATAAAGAGACAGGCACAATAGAAATAGGACCAGGAATGGGAGCATTGACCGAACAGCTTGCGATTCATTCCGATCATGTCGTTGCATTTGAAATTGACCAAAGATTGGTTCCTATTCTAGAAGAGACATTACAAGCCTATGACAATGTGTCGGTTGTGAATAAAGATATTTTAGAAGCGGATATTCAAAACGAAATGAAGGAACATTTCAAGGAAGGTCAACCGATTAAGATAGTCGCTAATTTGCCGTACTATATTACGACTCCTATTTTAATGAAGTTGTTAATGGAACAACTCCCTATATCCAGTATCACTGTCATGATTCAGAAAGAAGTGGCCGAAAGAATGGCGGCGAGCCCAAGTAGCAAAAGCTATGGCTCCCTATCTATTGCTGTTCAGTATTATACAGAGGCGAAGGTCGTCATGAATGTGCCGAAAACGGTTTTTATGCCTCAGCCAAATGTAGACTCTTCTGTCTTGCATTTAACCCTTCGTACAGAACCACCTGTTCAAGTAGAAAACGAAACTTTTTTCTTTGATCTTGTCCAAGCTTCTTTTGCTCAAAGGAGAAAAACATTGAATAACAATCTAGCTCGTCATTTCTCCGACAAATATACGAAACAAGAAGTAGCGGAGCTGATGGAGTTAGCGGATATAGATGGTTCTAGACGGGGAGAATCATTATCGATGGAAGAGTTTGCTCGACTAGCGAATATGTTTTATAAAAGTGTTCAAAAGTAGGTGGTTTCTAGAATTTATTTCGGCTAATGATACCGGGAATCTGTAGTTCCTGATTGTTGCGAAACTTGATATAAATAATTAAATAAATAAAGGTGAGTTTATTACGTATTTGATATAGACTCCGACTTAACGAAATAAGGACTCGTATATACTTTATCAAGTTAACTGCTAATGCGGCGCTGCGGAAAAATACTCGCTTTCCGTGGGGAACGCCTCAGCCAGGCTACTTCAGCGAGTAATCTACTTCGCTGCCTTGCACCGAGGAACTTTACCACGAAGCATAACTAGAAGACGCAGGTGCATCCCTGCGGGGTCTTCAACTGTTCCCTTCCCACAGGACAAGGAATACTCCGGAAGCTTAACCCCGCACGCAGAAAATTGGGGTTTATTTTCAAGGAGTCTCGCATTTTTCCGCAGCTTAGTACGGAGTTCTTTTCAAGGCAGAGGTGTTTCTTGGTCTACTTATTTTATTGGTGTTAATAACCCACTATATTAGAAATACCTATAAGCGTAGGCAGAATACGTAGACTCCAGCGGGAATAGCGCGAGCCGAAGATCCCGCAGGAAGTGGTGTTCTTCCGAGGAAGCTGAGGCCGTGCCCGCGGAAAGCGAAGTATTCTGCCGGAGCGTGGCATTTAGGCTAAACTTGACTTTCTAGTAATTATCCAAAAGATCATTATGTCGCATTTTATATCAACTGCGGCCGAAAATAACTTTAACGAAACAATCAAAAACAATAAGGAACAACTTTTCAATCTCATCATAGGCTATTTTATAACGAATATTCTTTTGGTTAATGAGGCCTATGTGAGGTGGAAACATGGATATAAAGATAGGAGATTTAGTTTCAAGAACCTCTTACAATCATGATTTATTATTTCGAGTGATAAATATATCGGATCAAATGGTCCTTTTGCATGGGGAAGATATGCGACTAGAAGCAGATGCTTCACCAGAAGATCTCGTGCGCATACCTGAAAGAGATTTAGAGAAACGGAGAAAGAAAATGAAAGAGCAAGAGGATTTTTCCTTTCGCTTATTTCGACAAGATTACCAGCTGATGAAAGAAAAGCGAGAGTATGAGTCCACTTCTGGTTATGAGCAGACCCCAAACTATTTTCAATTGCCAGCGAGAGTCCTACATTTAGATGGGGATCGACAGTATTTGAAAAAATGTATTAATGTCTATCAACAACTCGGTCTACAAGTCCATGGCGTCCATTTAGACGAAAAGGAAATGCCGGAGGAAATAGGCCGTCTTGTCGAAAAAATTCAGCCGGATATTATTATTATTACTGGTCATGATGCATTTTCTCGGAACAAAGGGAATAAGAATGACCTTGGAGCATATCGACACTCCAAGTATTTCGTGGAAACGGTTCGCGAGGCAAGAAGGGTTGTTCCACATTTGGATCAGCTTGTTATTTTTGCGGGAGCGTGCCAATCACACTTTGAATCACTGATTCGTGCTGGTGCCAACTTTGCTAGCTCTCCTTCTCGAGTCAATATACATGCTTTAGATCCTGTTTATATTGCCGCAAAAATTGCTTATACGCCTTTTATGGATAAAGTAGGCGTATGGGATGCTTTGCGCAACACAATGACTGGAGAAAAAGGAATGGGTGGTGTAGAAACAAGAGGATTGCTCCGAACTGGCATGCCGTATATAGAGAGTGGAGACTAAAGGTGTAAAGTGCTTATTCATGGGTGGATAAGTACTTTTCCGCTTCATATGCGGGTCAAATTTTCAAAAAACTGAAAAAAGAATCAAAAGTAGTACATATTTTAATCATCCTGAGAAAAGATAAAGATTAAATCGGGCAATATATTATTTAATCGTTGACATCAAAAATGCTATACTGTTATAATATAATATTTTATTTGACGATTAAACAAGCTTGTGGTATAGTATTATTAGTGAGGTGGAGTGTATTGGCTAAAACATTAGTGGAAATTAAGCAAGGTTTAGACGGGCAAATTGGGAAACGCTTGAAGCTAAGAGCGAACGGCGGAAGAAGAAAGACCATCGAACGTTACGGAACTTTGGCTGAAACGTATCCTTCCGTTTTTATTGTTGAATTGGATCAACAAGAAAATGCATTTGAAAGGGTATCTTACAGCTACGCAGATGTTTTAACGGAAACAGTAGAATTAAACTTCATTGATGATATGAGTAAAATGGCGCTTGGGGAGCAGTAAACGATGTTTACTGCTTTTTTATTTTTTACGATAGAATAGGATGTTAAAATATACCTGATTTTGTAAAGCATTAGCTCCATATACTAAGGGTGTCGTATCAAAAACCAAAGCCGAAAGGAGCTGCTTTCATGGGTAGGAGAAGAGGAGTTATGTCCGACCATTTGAAAGAGGAAATTGCTAAGGAGTTAGGTTTTTACGACACAGTGAAGCAAGAAGGCTGGGGTGGCATTCGAGCACGTGATGCTGGGAATATGGTTAAGCGTGCCATCCAAATGGCAGAAGAGCAAATGACAAGGGGCAAATCCTAATAATGGGGTTTGTCCCCTTTTCGTTTTAATGGTATGGTACTATTAAAAAGCTAGAAGCAAATGAGGGAGGATTCCCTCGTTCTGATGTAGAAAAAGTAGGTGAAGGCATGTATTTACTCGAAAAGGCTCCCGCCAAAATCAACTTATCCTTAGATGTACTGTATAAGCGACCAGATGAATTTCATGAAGTTGAAATGGTTATGACAACGATTGATTTAGCGGACCGTATTGAGTTGATCGTGTTACATGAAGATCGGATAGAAATTAAATCTGAAAATAGATTTGTTCCCAATGATGAACGAAATTTAGCCTATCGGGCGGCGAAGCTTTTAAAAGATACGTTTTCCATTAAAAAAGGAGTGCGTATTTATATTGAAAAACAGATCCCTGTTGCAGCCGGTTTAGCGGGAGGAAGTAGTGACGCTGCCGCGACATTAAGAGGATTGAATAAGCTGTGGAGCTTAAACCTAACTACGAAAGAGTTAGCAGAATTAGGTGCGCAAATTGGATCAGATGTATCATTCTGTGTCTACGATTCCACCGCATTAGCGAAAGGGAGAGGCGAGCAAGTTATCGAGCTACCACCACCCCCAGCGTGCTGGGTCGTATTAGCGAAGCCGGCGATTGGTGTCTCCACCCAAACCGTTTATCAAAATTTAAACTTAGAAAATGTACCGCACCCTAGGACAAAGAACATGGTGCAAGCTATACTAAATCAACATTATCAAGGGATATGTGATCACGTAGGGAATGTCTTAGAGTCTGTAACATTACGGCTTTATCCGGAAGTGAAACAAATAAAAGAACATATGGAGCAATCTGGCGCGGATGCTGTTCTGATGAGTGGCAGTGGACCAACTGTATTTGCTCTCGTTCAACATGAGAGTAGAGCACAGCGTATGTACAACAGTTTAAAGGGGTTTTGTGAAGAAGTATATATGGTTCGCATGCTCGGCTACCCTCAGTCACTTGATTAAATCCGTATGAAAGTGATATATTTAACAATAAATATTCGGATTTAGAGGTGAAGAGATGAAAAGAAGTGATAGATTAGTAGCTATGACACATTACTTAATTGAACATCCTTCTCAACTGGTATCCTTACCATTCTTTTCAGAGACGTACGATGCAGCTAAATCCTCCATCAGTGAAGATTTAGCGATAATTAATAAAAGGTTTCAAGAGGAAGGAATTGGCTACTTAGAATCCATCGCAGGTGCTGCAGGTGGTGTAAAATATGTACCGGAAATGACGAAGGTCAAAAGCGAGCAGTTTTTGGACATTTTGTGTGAGAGATTAGAGGACCCCAATCGTTTGTTACCTGGTGGATATTTATTTATGAGCGATTTATTAGGGGAACCGAATCTCGTTCGAAAAGTAGGCCAAATCTTCGCTTCTGCTTTTGCTAAGTTAGAGGTGGAAGTAGTGGTTACAGTAGCTACAAAAGGAATTCCTTTGGCCTATGCAGTCGCTTCCTTCTTGAACGTACCAGTAGTTATTGTTCGAAGAGATCCAAAAGTGACAGAAGGATCAACGGTGAGCATTAATTATGTGTCTGGCAACTCCAAAAAAATACAAACAATGGTCTTGCCGAAGCGAAGCTTACGAGAAGGGGCAAAAGTTTGTATTATTGATGACTTCATGAAAGCTGGCGGTACGATTAATGGAATCAAAGAGCTTCTGAAAGAGTTTGAAGCGGATGTTGTTGCTATTGGTGTGCTAGCGGAAGCGGAGGACGAAGAGGAAGAAAGAGTAGTCGATCAATACACGTCGCTTGTCCAAATTACAAATGTGGACATGAAAAATAAAAAGATCGAAGTGCATGAAGGAAATTTGTTTCAGTAGATTTTTTTCAAATAGGGCGTATTACCTAAAGAAAAATCAAAAAAATATGAGCTATTCCGACTAATTTAACGAAAAATGCGGTTACAAATTTAAATTTTCTAATATTTTATGAATTTTTTTTGAAAATTAGCAGGAATTATCTTTATTTTGTGGAATATGGTAATAAGTTTCTATAGGGAAAAGGTGGTGAAACATAATGGAAGTAACTGATGTGAGATTACGCCGCGTTAATACCGAGGGAAGAATGCGAGCCATTGCTTCTATTACGTTAGATCAGGAGTTCGTCGTACATGACATCCGTGTCATAGACGGTAACAACGGTTTATTTGTTGCTATGCCATCCAAACGTACACCGGATGGAGAATTCAGGGATATTGCACACCCTATTAACTCTAATACCCGTGCTAAGATTCAAGACGCTGTATTAGAAGAGTATCACCGTGCAGGAGAAATGGAAGTTGAATACGAAGAAGCAGGTGCTTCTTAAGTTGACACCAGGGGTCTAATCTTCCATGATTAGGCTTCTTTTTATTGGTCAGGATAGGTTAAAAAAAGAGGCATATTATAATAACAGAGCTTAGCAGCAGAGGTCGATTCGTGCTATGCTTTTTTTAATATTTCAAATAGGAAGAGATATAGAGGCTGATTGTTGAAATGACTGGCAGTTTAAGATATATTCGATAATGGATGTAAAAAAATAATTGCCTTCTAAAGGATGTTCAAAAAGTTTGGTAAGAATCGGTTAAATTTCTGCATTTTTATTCTCCCTTTTGAACATGCACTTCTATAAAACAGGCAAGAATATCAATGAAAAATGGAGGTTACCTCATGACCAATAGGTATGGTGTTGTACTTGCAGCAGGACAAGGAACGAGAATGAAATCCAAGCTTTATAAGGTTCTTCATCCTGTTATGGGTCGCCCGATGGTACAGCATGTAGTAGATCAATTAAAAGCGCTTCAGCTAAGCAATATTATTACAGTTGTTGGATTCGGTTCAGAATTAGTAAAAGAGCAATTAGGAGAAGATTCAAGCTTCGTTCTCCAAGAAGAACAACTAGGAACCGGTCATGCAGTGCTACAAGCAAAGGATCTACTTGCCAGCAAAGAAGGAACAACATTAGTCGTTTGCGGAGATACTCCATTATTAACACATGATACGTTAGATGCACTTGTTTCCCATCACGAAAAGCTAGGTGCGAAAGCGACGATCCTTACAGCACTAGCACCAGAGCCAGCAGGTTATGGTCGCGTACTTCGGAACGCATCCAATGATGTAGAGCGAATCGTGGAGCATAAGGATGCAAGTGAAGAGGAAAAAACAGTTAAAGAGATCAATACTGGTACGTATTGTTTTGATAATCGTTCGTTATTTGAAGCATTGGAGAACGTGTCTAATGACAATGCACAAGGGGAGTATTACTTACCGGATGTTATTCAAATTCTTCAGGAGCAAGGGGAAAAGGTTGCAGCCTTCCAAAGTGGAAGTTTTGAAGAAACATTAGGCATAAATGATCGAGTTGCCCTTGCGGAAGCAGAAAAACTAATGAAACGAAAAATAAATGAAAAACATATGAGAAATGGTGTCACTATCATCGACCCAGACCACACATATATCGGTCCAGACGTCGAAATCGAACAAGATGTTGTTCTTTATCCTGGAACGAGTCTTTCAGGGAAAACCGTCATCAAAAAGAATGCGAAAATAGGACCAAACACAGAGATTATCGACTGTTTGGTTGGGGAAGAAACACTGATTAAGCAAAGTGTTGCAAAACAAAGTGAGATTGGTAAGCAAGTTTCCATCGGTCCATTTGCTCATATCCGACCAGATGCATCCATTGGGAATGAAGTGAAAATCGGAAACTTTGTAGAAGTGAAAAAATCGGTTATCGAGGATAAATCCAAGGTCTCTCATCTGAGCTATATCGGTGATGCAGAGATTGGAAAAGATGTTAACGTCGGCTGTGGAACAATCACAGTGAATTATGATGGAAAAAACAAACATCTAACCAAAATAGAAGATGGAGCATTTATCGGTTGTAATTCCAACTTAATTGCGCCCGTGACGATCGGAAAAGGTGCATATGTAGCAGCAGGCTCTACCATAAACAAAAACGTTCCGGACGAGGCATTATCGATTGCTCGTGTCCGACAAGAAAATAAAGAAGGCTACGTGAAGCGTTTTAAAAAATAAAGGTGGTCTCGTTATTCCTACATGGTGATAAGTAGGAATAACGAGATGATGGGGATAAGAACAATAGCTGGAACTGGACGTGGCCTATCTTGATCAAGAGAAGTCACGGTCTTGAACAAAATAAAAATTGGAGGCTTAAAAGCATGTCATCGGGTTATAAAGATTCGTCGCTAAAGGTATTTTCATTAAATTCAAATCAGGAGTTAGCCAAAGAGATTGCTAGTCATATCGGAACAGATTTAGGAAAGTGCTCCGTTACCACTTTCAGTGATGGGGAAGTGCAAATTAATATCGAAGAAAGTGTACGTGGTTGTGACGTATATGTGGTTCAGTCTACTTCTGAGCCTGTAAACCAGCATATGATGGAACTCCTTATCATGATTGATGCGTTGAAACGTGCATCTGCAAGTTCTATCAACATTGTAATGCCTTATTATGGGTATGCTCGTCAGGACCGAAAAGCTCGTGCTAGAGAACCAATCACAGCCAAGCTTGTAGCAGACCTGCTGCAAACAGCTGGAGCAAATAGAGTAATCACGCTAGATTTACACGCTCCGCAGATTCAAGGTTTCTTTGATATTCCAGTTGATCAGTTAGTAGGGGTACCTATTTTAGCAGAATACTTCCTGAAGAAAGATTTAAAGGATATTGTCGTTGTATCTCCTGACCATGGTGGAGTAACTCGTGCACGACAAATGGCGGATCGATTAAAAGCTCCAATTGCTATCATTGATAAGAGAAGACCGAAGCCAAATGTTGCGGAAGTCATGAATATCGTAGGGAATATCGAAGGAAAAACAGCCATTTTAATCGATGATATCATTGACACAGCTGGAACGATTACGCTTGCTGCTAATGCTTTAATTGAAAATGGTGCAACAGAAGTATTTGCGTGCTGTACACACCCAGTTTTGTCTGGTCCGGCTATCGAACGTATTGAAAATTCTAAGATAAAAGAATTAATTGTGACAAATAGTATTGCTTTAAAAGAAGAGAAGAAGACGGACAAGCTAAGTCAGCTATCTGTAGCTCCTTTAATTAGTGAAGCAATTGTGCGTGTGCATGAACTTCAGTCTGTAAGTATTTTATTCGACTAAAAAAAGAACGCGTGTTTATTTCTGCCAGTTACCGGGAAATATACTTTAATATAAGTTATTTTCATGGAGGGTGATTATATTGGCAGTCACGTTAAAGGTAGATCATAGAGAGGATTTAAAACAGTCCAACACGAGAAAAATTAGAAATAGTGGGTTGATTCCAGCAGTTGTGTATGGAAAGGATAAAGATCCTGTAACGGTTTCTGTTAATAGTTTGGAACTGTTAAAAACGGTAAGAGACGAAGGTAGAAATGCTATTATCTCTTTAAATGTAAATGGTAGTACGGTAGATGTTATGCTACATGACTATCAAGTAGAACCAATTAAAGGAGAACTTCTACACGCAGACTTCTATGTGGTAAATATGTCACAAGAAATGGACGTAGAAGTTGCCATTCATCTAACTGGTGAATCTATTGGAGTGAAAGATGGTGGTGTCCTGCAGCAGCCTCTTTATAACTTAGCTGTACGAGCTAAGCCAGCGAATATCCCTGAAGAAATTAGTGTGGATGTAACCGACTTAGCGGTTGGGGATAGTATAACAGTAGGCGATTTGAAGTCTGGTCGTGGTTATGAAATTCAAGAGGATGATAATACGACTGTTGTAACAATCTTGCCACCTGATAGTGGTGCAGAGCAAGATGAAGTAGAGGCTCCGGAAGAGATTGCTGATGCAGATTCAGAAGCAAGTAATGAGGAAGAAGAAGAAAATAAGGAATAACGATAGAACGGGAGCGCGATCTAAGAGATCGTGCTCTTTTCTGCTTGCTTGAGAATTTATGCTCTATTCGCATAGTGTGTTGCTATTTAAATAAATTGCGACGTAACTCTAATTAAATAATTTATTGAAAGAATGATAAGTGAACCTTGAGACCGCGCTCCGGCAGAATACTCCGCTTTCCGCGGGCACGGCCTCAATCTCCTCAGAAGAAACCCACTTCTTGCGGGGCTTTCACCTCGTGCTGTTCCCGCAGTCATTCATGTATCGCGAAAACAGCTATACACCACAGAGAATGAAAATAGTTATTGTGTGGCTATACTGATGCTACGGCTGGATGAGGAAGGTCGAGACTCCTTGGTGCGTGAGAGCCCTACCCGCAGTCTGACTCCTTCGACCACGGTGCATCACAGACTGTTGCTCCTTTTAAGGGAAGCACTCATGGTAGATTAACCCTATTCTGGTTGTTGCGCCAGCCTCCATTATTATTTGCCGTAGAAAGGATGTTTTCAATGGATGTAATCATTGAGAATGCTTGTGGTATGGATGTCCACAAGGATACCATTACCGCTTGTGCCATTACAACAGAAGGAAAGGAGATTGAAACTTTTTCAACTAAAACCATATATCTAATTGAGTTGGTGGACTGGGTGAAGAAACATAAGTGTACCCATGTGGCAATGGAAAGTACAAGTGTCTACTGGAAACCCATTGTCAATCTACTAGAAGCAGAAGATATTGAATATCTAGTTGTGAATGCTCAACACATTAAGGCTGTCCCCGGGCGTAAAACGGATGTGAAAGATGCCGAATGGATAGCCAAATTACTTCGTCACGGTTTACTTAAAGCTAGTTTTATTCCTGATCGAAACCAGCGAGAATTACGTGAACTTGTTCGTTATCGTCGAAGTATTATTGAAGAGCGTGCCAGACAATATAATCGGATTCAAAAAGTGTTAGAAGGAGCTAATATCAAACTTGGTTCTGTTGTTTCTGACATTATGGGAGTTTCTGCTCGTGATATGCTTCGATCCATATCCGAAGGAAATGATGATCTCGAAGAGTTAACAACCTTTGCGAGAGGAGTAATGAAGAAGAAAAAGGATGAATTGAAACTCGCACTTCAAGGGTATGTTCAAGAACACCAACGGTTCATGATAAAAACGATTCTAGATCATATCGATTTCCTGACGGATCAAATCGATAAACTAGATAAAGAGATAGCGAAAAGGATGGAAGACTCTCAAGAAGATATAGACCGTTTAGATTCCATTCCTGGTATTGGGAGAAAAATGGCGGAACAAATGCTTGCAGAGCTTGGTACAAATATAAAGGAGCAATTTCCTACTGCACCTCAAATGTGTTCATGGGCTGGATTAGTTCCTGGAAATAACCAAAGTGCTGGAAAACGTAAATCATCTAAAACGTTGAATGGAAACAAGTATCTTAAATCAGCACTGATTGAAGCAGCTCATTCTGTTCGAGGATCCAAAAACTACCTTGGTGCACTTTACCGGCGAACAGCTTCACGTAAAGGTAAAAAGCGTGCAGGAATCGTTGTAGCTCATGCGATATTACGAATCTCCTATTATCTCTTAACACGAAAAGAAATGTATGTAGATTTAGGAGAAGATTACTTCGACAAACAAAGACAACAATCCGTTGTTAAGCATTCACTACGAAGATTAGAGAGTTTAGGTTACACAGTGACAATTGTGGAACCAAAAGTGTCTTAAAATTATTCTCCAACTTCATTAGATCTTAGAATGTGGCGCTCTCCTCAAAAAAACGAATGAGCTGCGTCTACCTTAGTATTGCCATTTTTCCATATATTAGAACCTTATTTTCATGGTAGGAGTCTCCGTATTCTGCCTACGCTAAGTTACTATATTCTAATTAAGTAAAATTTGTAGCCGGAAAAAAACAGATGATTAAATACTTGAAATAATTGGGGAAACCTTGTACAAAATCATTAGTCTGATAACATGAATCTCTAACTTAATAAGATTTCAATTTACTTATAATTATTAAAGAATAATTTTATACATTCGGAAAACTATTCTATGTCAGCTACTTACGGCATGTTGATTGTAGTGGAGGGCTAGTCGACTCCTGTGGAAACAGCACGAGGTGAAGACCCCACAGTGAGCGATTTTTGCGAGCGAGGAGGCTGAGACCGTGCCCACGGAAAGCGACTGCCCGCAGCGGAAATCAACATCGCGTGTATATCGAGCAGTTATTAAACGGATGGTTTTTCGTTTAACTTTTTATGTCGCATTTTATATCAACTTTCTATAACTACTAGTAAGACTTGCCTCACCCTAGCAGGATAGGTCAATTATTAATTTACGAAGACTAAAGGATGTTTTTAGTCTGTAATCCATCATTGCGGGTGCTTTGGCATTTATCTTTTTTTTATAGCATCGTTACGTTACAATAAAAGCAACGACAATCGGAAGAAAGACGTGAAATCATGAAATGTATAGTAGGGCTCGGAAATCCGGGAAAACGATTTGCTGATACACGCCATAACATAGGATTTATGGTCGTGGATGAGCTTATAAAACGACATCAATTATCATTGGATAAAAAGAAATTCCATGGGCAATATACGACCCATGTCATAGAAGGGGAAAAAATCATCTTCCTCGAACCATTAACATATATGAACCTATCGGGCGAATCTGTCCGTCCATTAATCGACTTTTATAACATCGAACCGGAAGATATAGTGGTTATCTATGATGATTTAGATTTACCGAATGGCAAGATTCGTTTAAGACAAAAAGGCAGCCATGGAGGTCATAATGGCATTCGCTCTATTATTGACCATTTAGGGACAAAAGAATTCAAGCGTATTCGTGTTGGGATTGGAAGACCAACTACACCTCAACCGGTTCCTAATTTTGTTACAGAACCTTTTTCAAAAGAGGAATGGGTGCTGGCAAGCGAGGGCATCGAAAAAGCAGCAGATGCTTGTGAAGCATGGTTTACCAAACCCTTTGAACAAGTCATGAATGAATTTAATTAAAACCGCATACATTGAAAGAACCTAAGGAGTTCAACGACTGACCTGATAAGGATGAAAAGTATAGAAAAAAACCTTTTCGGACAAACTGATAAAAGAATTAAGTTTCGTTCGAGGAGGAAATACATTGTCTTTGATTTATACATGTAATCATTGCGGAAATAACGTAGGAGAATTACATCAAAAAGTAGTCGATACGCAATCCTTAGGATGGCACGAACTATCGGAACAGGAAAAACGGGAAATGATCCAGTATCAGGATAATGGAGATATCCATGTCAAGACAATCTGTGAAAACTGCCAAGAATCGTTAGACCATAATCCTCACTATCATGAATTAGACTATTTTATCCAATAAATAAGTAGCATTAAGCTTTGGGTTATGACCAAAGCATTTTTGCACTTTCAGAGTTTATATCCTGACAGTGAAAAAGTCTATTTGACTTAGGGTAAAATCAACTAGGTCTCACCAAGTTTTCTATTATTGGATTGGACACAACAAGAACCTTCATGGATTATAATCTAAATCCAGTAAGATCATCCGGGTAAAATGTTCCACTCAACTTAGCAAGAGGTTGTACGTCAGGGGGAAACATAAAAAATGCAAGGCATAAAAGACTACTTAAAATCAAAAGAAGATATAGATTCCATTATAACGGGGGTCTCTAGTGGCTTATCCGAACAGCTTGTTTCAGGCTTATCGGGTTCTGCCAGAGGGACGCTCGCATCTTTAATTAGTGAATCTTTGAACAAACCAATCTTATTAGTGACGCATCAATTGATGCAGGCACAGCAGCTTTATGAGGATCTAAGTGAAATCTCTTCCAAATCAAATGTATTTTTGTATCCAGTGAATGAATTAATGGCTTCCGAGATTGCCATTGCAAGTCCAGAGCTTAGAAGTCAGCGGATTGACGCTTTGACTCAATGGTTAAGCCAAGACGCGGGTATTTTAATCGCCCCTGTGGCAGCGCTAAAAAGAATTCTACCACCTGCGTCTTATTGGAAAAACCACCAAATTTCATTAGAAGTAGGAAAAGATATCGACTTAGAAGGTTCCGTACAAACACTTGTAGAGATGGGCTATGAAAGAGTGGGGATGGTGTCTACCCCAGGAGAATTTAGTATTCGTGGTGGAATTATGGACATTTATTCCTTAACGGAGGAAAACCCAATTCGGGTTGAGCTATTTGATACTGAGATCGATTCCATTCGTTATTTCGATTCGGAGTCCCAACGCTCTCTTGAGAAGCTATCGGTGGCAACAATTGCTCCAGCAACGGAGATGCTTTTAACCGAACAGGATATTGCATCAGGTGCGGATAAGCTGGAAGAGGCTCTGGCCTATTCCTTAAAAAAACTGACGAAGAAGGAAGAGAAAGAGAAGCTCTCTACCTTTATTAGTCATGACATCGACCGAATGCGTGAACAAGAGCGATTCCAAGAGATGTACAAGTATGTCCATTTTCTCTATGAAGAGCCTGCTAGTTTATTAGATTATCTTCCGAAAGACGGACTGCTTATCTTGGATGAAATGAGCCGCATTCAAGAAACGGCAACGCGTCTAGACCAAGAGGAAGCAGAATGGATGAATGGTCTCCTTACCAGCCAACATATGGTCCGTGATAACAAGATATCCTTTGACTGGGTAGATGTTTGGTCCAAAATGGAACAGCCTCGACTCTATTTATCCGTCTTCTTACGCCATATTCCGAATACCAATCCACAAAACATCGTGAATATTTCTTGTCGGTCTATGCAGCAGTTCCATGGGCAAATGAATTTGCTTCAAAATGAAGTAAACCGCTGGATGAAGGGCAACTTTTCGGTCCTTATTTTTGCTCCAAACGGAAAGCGTGCGGAAAAGATTCAATCCGTACTTGCGGATTACGATATGGAGGCGGATATTGCATCGGAAAATGTCACGTTGCCGGTAACAAAACCTACTATCATTCAAGCTCAGATTAGTAGTGGGTATGAGCTTCCAATCCACCGACTTGCCATTTTGACAGAAAGTGAATTGTTCAAGCAAAGAACCGTTCGACCGAAGCGTAAGCAAAAAATCTCCAATGCGGAGCGAATTAAGAGCTACCAGGAGTTAAAGGTCGGCGACTATGTTGTTCATGCAAACCACGGGATTGGGAAATATTTAGGGATAGAAACTTTGGAAGTAAATGGACTTCATAAAGATTTTATGCTCGTGAAATATTCGGGAGATGACAAGCTATTTGTACCGATTGATCAAATCGATTTGGTGCAAAAGTACGTTGGTTCCGAAGGGAAAGAACCGAAACTTTATAAGCTTGGTGGATCCGAATGGAAAAAGGTTAAAAGTAAAGTTCAGTCAACAGTGGAAGATATTGCGGATGACTTGATTAAGCTTTATGCCGAGCGTGAAGCGACAGTGGGCTATGCATTTTCAGAGGATACACTTATGCAGCGTGAATTTGAAGATGCTTTCGCTTATCAAGAAACAGAGGACCAAATTCGATGTATAGAAGAAATAAAAAAAGATATGGAACGCTCGCGACCGATGGACCGTTTGCTATGTGGCGACGTTGGCTACGGAAAAACGGAGGTTGCCATTCGTGCTGCTTTCAAAGCGATTACAGATGGAAAACAGGTAGCAATTCTAGTTCCAACTACGATTCTAGCGCAGCAGCATTATGAAACCATTATAGAAAGATTTCAGGACTATCCGATTAATGTTGGTTTATTGAGTCGTTTCCGTACACGAAAGCAACAAAAGCAAACGTTAGAGGATTTAAAAAAAGGGTTAGTAGATATCGTAATCGGAACACACCGTTTACTTTCCAAAGATGTGGAGTATAAAAACATCGGATTGCTTATCGTGGATGAAGAGCAACGATTTGGAGTCAAGCATAAGGAAAAAATTAAACAGCTCAAAACCAATGTAGATGTTTTGACTTTAACGGCAACACCGATTCCAAGAACATTGCATATGTCGATGCTGGGAGTTAGAGATCTATCCGTAATCGAAACACCTCCAGAAAACCGATTTCCGATTCAGACTTATGTGTTAGAGTACAATCCTGTATTTCTTCGAGAGGCCATTGAACGGGAAATGGCACGGGGAGGTCAAGTATTTTTCTTATATAACCGAGTGGATAACATTGAACGAATGGCAGAAGAAATATCAGCTCTTGTAGAGGATGCTAGAGTCACATTTGCACACGGCCAGATGAATGAATCCGAGCTGGAAAACGTCATGTTTTCTTTCTTAGAAGGGGAATATGATGTGCTAGTGAGTACGACTATTATAGAAACAGGGGTGGACATTCCGAATGTGAATACCCTCATTGTCTATGATGCCGATCGAATGGGGCTTAGTCAGCTTTATCAGCTAAGAGGACGTGTAGGTCGTTCCAACCGAGTCGCCTATGCTTATTTCACGTACCAACCAGATAAAGTGTTAACGGAAGTTGCAGAGAAAAGGTTAGAAGCAATCAAGGAGTTTACGGAATTAGGCTCTGGATTTAAGATTGCCATGCGTGATTTATCTATACGAGGAGCCGGAAACTTATTAGGTGCTCAACAGCACGGTTTCATTGATTCCGTTGGGTTTGATATGTATTCGCAAATGCTGAAGGATGCTATCGAAGCCCGCAAAGAAGGAAAAACACAAGCGCAGTTGAAGCCTTTTGAAGTGGAGCTTGACCTTGATTTAGATGCCTATATTCCAGAAACATATATTAGTGATGAAAAACAAAAAATAGATATGTATAAACGGTTCCAAGCAGCGGAAACGCAAGAGGATATCCATGATATTCGAGATGAGATGATTGATCGATTTGGAGATTATCCAAATGAGGTTGAAAATCTGTTTCATGTCACTTCTCTAAAAGCTCATGCTAAAAAACAAAGAGTGGAATCGATTAGTGAAAAGAAACAGAAACTGGAGCTATTAGTAGAAGAGGATGCTAGTCAATCCATCGACGGAGCAAAGTTATTTGAGTATGCCAATAAATATGGCAGAATGGTTCAGCTAGGTACGGATAATCGAAAACTAAAGGTCGTTTTCCAATGGGATAAAAAGTCCTATCTCAACCGTTACGATATTACGGAAGAATTTATTGCTGAACTGCAAAACATGAGGCGAGAGGAAGCTTTGTCCAACTAGAAGTGGATGAAAAATGTAGCAAAAATGTATAGTTCTCACGAGGTAACCCATACTAGAAACACAACTGGTTATTTCTTCTTCCCTTTTATGAACGTGGAAGGACTGCCAGACAGAAAGATCATCAAAGAAAGTGAGGCTACACAGATTATGAAAGCAACAGGAATTGTACGTCGAATTGATGATTTGGGTAGAGTAGTTATCCCGAAAGAAATAAGAAGAACCCTACGCATCCGAGAAGGAGATCCATTAGAAATTTTTGTAGACAGAGAAGGGGAAGTTATTTTAAAGAAATACTCTCCAATTAGTGAACTAGGTGACTTTGCGAAGGAATATGCGGACGCATTATTTGATTCGCTCGGTTCACCAGTTCTTATATGTGATCGTGATGAATTTATTGCCGTTTCAGGCGAATCTAAGAAAGAATACTTAGGTAAAAGCATAGGTAAAATCATGGAAAAGGCGATGGATGACCGTTCCATTATTACTGAATCCGATGAATCCATGCTCGAAATTGTAGACGGGAATGAAGAAAAAATTGGATCTTACGTCGTAAGCCCGATAGTGGCAAACGGGGATCCAATTGGATGCGTGATGATATTATCAAAAGACGATAAGAAATTAAGTGCTGTCGAGCATAAAGCAGTAGAAACTGCTGCAAGCTTTCTAGCTAGACAAATGGAATAAGGAAAAAAGATAAGGGCTAAACCTTTGGTAGTGAAAGCTTCCGGAGGTTTAGCCCTTTTTTTCTTTTCTTCCAATCTGAAGTGCGATATACTTGTGGGCATGTAAACGGATTTGTAAGAAAAAAGGGTGCGGTGAAATGGTTGAACATGTACGTATTGAAAAAGTATTAAATAATAATGTACTAATAGCGGAGCATCCAACCTATAAAGAGGTCGTCTTAATAGGGAAAGGGATAGGCTTTAATCGGAAGCAAGGGGAAACGGTTTCATTCGATAAGGCGGATAAAACGTTCTTACTAAAAGGGGAAAATGAAAAGGAACAATACATGAACCTTCTCCCCCATTTAGAGCAAGAACTAATTGATTTTATGAATGATGTCTTAGTGTACATTGAGGATCGAATGGGACAGGAGTTAAATGAACACATTCATATTGCCCTCACTGATCACATTGCGTTTGCTATTAATCGCGCGAAGAAAGAGATTTATTTCTCTAACCCTTTTTTATTTGAAATTGAATCTCTTTATGCAAAGGAATATCAAGTAGCACGTGAAGTAGTAGAAATGGTGCAAAAGCAAATGGGAATCGCGTTGCCAGAAGGGGAAATAGGCTTCATTGCGCTCCATATTCATAGTGCGGTTACGGATAAAGCATTAAGAGATATTAATAAGCATAATAAGTTAATTTCCCGTTTCGTTGAAATTATTGAGGATGAATTAGACATTAAGATGGACCGTAGCCAGGTTGATTATAACCGTCTTATTCAACATTTGCACCGTGCGATAGATCGGGTTCACCATGGCGAATCATTAGGAAAAGAAAACCGATTAGCGGAATTGTTGAAAAATGAATATCCGGTATGCTATAATCTTGCTTGGAAGTTGATAAAAGTGATGCAGAAACAATTAAATAAACCTGTAGATGAATCTGAAGTATTGTACTTAACGATTCACTTACAACGATTATCCAATAAATCTTAACATACGTGTTACTGATTCGATCAGGCATGAGTATTAAAGAGTTTTATGGGCAAAGTATGGAATGGAATGTATCCGTTTCCGTATTTTTCCGACTCTTTTACTCATGCCTTTTTCTTTTGCCCTTATCATATTCCGTATCTGTATCACTACAAAAAAGGAGGAGCTTTTATGTTTAAAAATGCATTTGGTACCTTACAAAAAGTCGGTAAGGCCCTCATGTTACCGGTAGCCTTGCTACCTGCTGCAGGTATTTTACTTGCTTTCGGAACGAGCTTTGCTCAAGAACAATGGATTGATAAATTTCCATGGTTTGGAAATCCAGTTGTCCTAAAAGTCTTAGAAGTGATGGCGGCGGCTGGTGGAGTCGTTTTCGATAATCTGCCGTTACTATTTGCCGTTGGGGTAGCCATCGGGCTAGCTGGTGGAGATGGTGTTGCAGGTCTTGCTGCGATTATCGGGTATCTCATTATGAATAAAACAATGGGAGTTTTTGGTGGGGTTACAGCAGAAATGACTGACAACCCAGCATATGCTGCCGTTCTAGGTATCCCAACCCTGCAAACAGGTGTTTTTGGTGGTATTATTGTCGGGGTTCTCGCCTCGTATATGTATCGAAGATTTTTCAATATTGAGTTGCCACAGTTTTTAGGATTCTTTGCTGGTAAACGATTTGTGCCAATTATCACAGCGTTCTCATCTGTCTTTTTGGGGATTTTAATGTACTGGATATGGCCATTTGCACAAGAAGGCCTTAATAACTTATCTCACTTAATGCTCGATACAAACCGTACAGTTTCTACATTCGTGTTTGGTGTAATTGAACGTGCATTGATTCCATTTGGTTTACATCATATTTTCTACTCTCCATTCTGGTTTGAGTTCGGTCAATATACGAGCGCGGCAGGAGAGCTTGTACGTGGTGATCAAAGTATTTTCTTCGCTCAGCTGAAAGATGGAGTAGAATTCACCGCTGGTAACTTTATGACGGGTAAGTTCCCGTTCATGATGTTTGGTTTACCAGCTGCAGCATTGGCGATTTACCACACAGCTAAACCAGAAAGAAAGAAAGTTGTAGCTGGTATCATGGGTTCTGCCGCTTTAACTTCTTTCCTAACAGGTATTACAGAGCCGATTGAATTCTCATTCCTATTCGTGGCTCCATTATTATTTGCGATTCACACTGTTTTTGCTGGTCTATCCTTTATGACGATGTATCTTCTAGACGTCAAAATTGGGATGACTTTCTCTGGTGGTTTAATCGACTTCCTGTTATTCGGTGTTATGCCGAACCGAACGGACTGGTGGTGGGTAATCATCATTGGTCTTGTATTCTCTGTGATCTATTACTTTGGATTCCGTTGGGCGATTCTTAAGTTCAACCTTGCAACGCCAGGTCGCGAAGACGAAATGGATGACGATGGAGACGTAGCTGAAGTAGGAGATCTTCCGTATGAAGTCCTTTCAGCAATGGGTGGTCAAGAGAACATTACGAACCTAGATGCATGTATTACACGACTACGTGTTAGTGTTGATGACATTAAAAATGTCGACAAGAACCGTTTGAAAAAATTAGGGGCTTCTGGTGTCATGGAAGTCGGAAATAACATTCAAGCTATTTTCGGGCCAAAATCTGACACGTTACGTGGACAAATCCAAGATATTATCGATGGAAAAACACCGCGTAAACAAGAAGATATATCTAAAATTCTGGATGAAGCGAATGATGCTGTTACTCCAATGACTGCAGATTTAGATTTCGTTAGTCCTATTACAGGGGAAATTATGAGCATCACTGATGTTCCAGATCAAGTATTCTCTGAAAAAATGATGGGCGATGGATTTGCAATTAAGCCATCAGAAGGTACCATTGTTTCACCGGTAAACGGAAAAATCGTGAACATTTTCCCTACAAAGCATGCGATTGGCATTATGGCGGAGAATGGAACAGAGATCTTAATCCATATCGGTATTGATACTGTAAACCTAAAAGGGGAAGGCTTTACTGCGAAAGTTGAAGAAGGCGCTGAGGTGAAGCAAGGTCAAGCTCTAATGGAAGTAGACCTAGCATACATTGAGGAAAACGCAACTTCTACTGTAACACCAGTTATCTTCACGAACCTTTCAGAAGGTCAGTCTGTAGAATTGAAAGCAAAAGGTACCGTTCAACAGACAGATAAAGATATCCTTGCTATTAAATAAGAGAAGCATTACCCTCCACTTTCTTAATGGTGGAGGGTTTTTCTTTATACGGGAAGAGAGTATAGGTCGAGACTAGGAAGAGAAATGGCTCCGCTCAGGTAAGCGACTACCCGCAGCATAAATCAACCTAGTCTACGCTTTTTAAAAAAAATGGGCTAAGTGTCTTCTTGCCTTTTAATTAGAGAGTGATGACCGCAGCACAAGGTATCCTCCGTTTTAATTGGGCAATCCCCCTATGATATAATGAGAGCATTCTAATAGAGAAAAAGGAAACACTTACCTATGGAACAGACAACGAAGCAATTGTTTAGAGGTGCTTTATTACTCACTATTGCAGGACTCATTAGTAAAATCATTAGTGCTGGCTACCGGATTCCACTTCAAAATATTACAGGGGATCTGGGTTTTTATATGTATCAACAGGTTTATCCGATTTTAGGAATATCCCTTACACTTTCTTTATATGGCTTTCCGGCTGCTATTTCAAAGCTTGTGGCAAGTCGCAAGGAAGAGGGAGAGTGGTTATCTGTAAGGAGCTTCTACATTCCGTTGTTTGGATTGCTTTTTTTCATAAATGGGATATTGTTTATTATCCTTTATTTTGGCTCTAACAAAATAGCAGCTTGGATGGGGGATCCGAACCTTGCGCAAGCATTTCGGGTAGCCGCTTTTCCCTTTTTACTTGTACCGTTTACCTCATTATTTCGTGGGGTGTCTCAAGGACTTAATGATATGAGGCCCACTGCTACTTCTCAAGTGTTGGAACAGATTATAAGGGTTATTGTCATTCTATTTTTTGCAGTTATAGTCGTCCAAGCTAATGGAGACTTATATGGCGTTGCAGTAGGGGCGGGAATAGGAGCAACAATTGCGGCAGGAATTGCAGCTTGTTGGTTGGCGTGGATGTGGCTTCGTTCACAAGAATTCACGTGGCAGAAAATGAGCTTTTCGTGGAGGACATATAGTCAAACCATTTTTGGTTACGGATTTTTCATTTGTCTAAACTATATGATGTTGCTATTGCTTCAACTAGCGGATTCCTTAACTGTTGTGAATGGGTTAATAGACCACGGTTTACCTACGTTAGGAGCAAAGGAATGGAAGGGAGTATTGGACAGGGGTTATCCACTCGTTCAGTTAGGCACCGTTTTAGGATCGTCTTTAGCCTTGGCCTTGATTCCATCCGTAACGAAGAAGCGTTACCAGCGTGCACCCAAGTCCTTTCAGTTGCATATGGAAAGCGCGCTTCGTTTTAGTATATACATAGCAAGCGCTTGTTCTTTTGGATTGATGGCGATCATGCCTTTAGCTAACCAAATGCTCTACGAAACGAATGAAGGTGTACAAAGTCTTCAAGTATTAGCCTTTACAATCCTTTTTGCATCCACTGCTTTAACGGCATCATCTATTTTACAAGGATTAGGATTCATCTATCGTACGGCAGTCTTTGTCATGATTGCCTTTTTTATAAAGTATATCGGTAATCTGATGTTCATTCCGCAATTTGGCATCATGGGGTCTGCTCTCGCAACGGTATTTGCGGTATTTATGTTATGTATGATCAATGTTTACGTATTGAAGAGGAAAGTAGCGGGAATTCGATGGTTTCCGATTCCATTCGCACGCTTCGCTATCTCTTTGCTTATCATGACTGGGTTTGTTTTCGCGATGAACAAGGTTTATGCATACAGCCCATTTCTCAATAGTCGGATAGAGACTGCCTTGTTTGTGGTCTTTACTTGTGTCCTTGCCGCTTTTTTATACTTTGTTTTACTCATCCGTCTGCACGCCTTGGAAGAGTCTGATCTTCGAGAGCTGCCATTTGCGGATCTACTTATAGAAATTCAGAGATGGAGGTTTCGTCCATGAATCAAATAGAAGTAATTGGATTAGGGGCAGGCGATATTGATCAATTGCCTTTGGGTATTTATAAAAAATTAACAACATCGCAAAAGCCGATTTTTGTTCGGACGGTGGACCATCCTGTTATTCAAACATTGGAACAAGAGGGTGTTACTTTTAAAGGGTATGATTCCGTCTATGAGGCGCATGCGGAATTTGGGGATGTCTATCAAGCGATTGTAGAAGACCTTCTTCATCAGGCGAAGAGTGACTCGCTAATCTATGCCGTACCGGGTCACCCTATGCTAGCAGAAAAAACAGTGCAATTATTAGAGGATCAAACCGAAGTTAACGTGACGATTGTTGGTGGTCAAAGCTATTTAGATGATTTATTCACAGCTTTAAGAATGGATCCCATCGAAGGCTTTCAATTCGTGGATGCCACCTCCTTTAGCCGATTTGAATTAAATTACTTGCAGCATATTGTCTTTTGCCAAGTATATGATTCCTTCGTCGCATCAGAGGTGAAGCTTGCCCTACTAGAAGATTTAAATCCGGAGCATCCAATTACCATTGTCGATGCAGTAGGTAGTAACCAAGAGAAAATACTTCGTGTCCCGTTAGTAGAATTAGATCAGACGGTAAGCCTCAGTAATTTAACGAGTATTTATGTTCCCCCAGTAAAGAGGGAGCAGCTTCCACATCAATTTTTCCGTCTTCGCGAGGTCATTGCCCAATTACGGGGGCCTAATGGCTGTCCTTGGGATAAGGAACAAACCCATGAATCACTGCGCAACTATTTGTTAGAGGAAGCATATGAATTTATAGAAGCGGTAGATGACCTTGATGATGATGGAATGATTGAAGAACTAGGAGACGTTTTACTACAGGTCATGCTTCATAGCCAGATAGGGGAAGATGAAGGGTACTTTACAGTCGATGATGTCATTGAATCGATCACGGAGAAAATGATTAGAAGACACCCACACGTGTTTGGCGATACTGTTGCTTCCTCATCGGAAAAGGTTGTCCAAAATTGGGACGAAATCAAAAGAGCAGAAAAAACGGAACGAACTTCCCTGATGGATGCCGTTCCGAAACATATGTCAGGCTTACTTGAGGCTGAACAAATTCAAAAGCAAGCAGCAAAGGTTGGATTCGATTGGCAGGATCCTGAACCTATGTGGGAGAAAATAAAAGAAGAAATGGAAGAAGTGAAACAAGCGATAGCTACCCAAGATGAAAAAGAAATAGAAAAAGAATTTGGTGATGTGTTATTTGCTATCGTCAATCTAACAAGATATTATAAAATAAATCCAGAACTTGCTGTTAAGCAAACCAACCGAAAATTTAAACAACGATTTACGTTTATGGAACAGGAAATAAAAAAGAACAATGAACAGCTTTCAGAATTAACATTAGAGCGATTAGATCAGTATTGGGATAAAGCAAAACAAGCAGAGCGAAAAGAGGGGAATTCATAATGAGACTGGACAAGTTTTTAAAGAATTCTAGGTTAATTAAGCGAAGAACATTGGCGAAAGAGGTAGCCGATCAAGGACGAATTACGATAAATGGAAATCCAGCGAAGGCTGCTTCCAATGTTAGCGTAGGAGATGAACTAAGGATCCAATTCGGACAAAAACTTGTAACGGTTCAAGTAGAGTCCTTGAAAGAAATTGTCCGCAAAGAAGAAGCAACCACTTTATATTCGATTAAAAAGGAAGAACCGGTTTCGCAAGATTAAGTTCTAAACTTGTCCCTCTATTCATACATTTGTAATGATAAAAGGAGGGGCTGTAGATTATGAACTATTATGAAAACAATCAATCCGTACGGGCGCAGGTAGAACATCACGTTAGAATGAGCAATAGAAGAACCCTTGATATTTCTGGTGTAAAGGAAGTCGACAGTTTTGACAATGAAGAGTTCTTGTTACAAACGGTTATGGGGTTTTTAATTGTTCGTGGTGAAAATCTTCAAATGAAAAATCTCGATTTGGAAGAAGGGAATGTGTCCATTAAAGGAAAGATTTACGAGCTTTCTTACTTAGAAGAGCAACATGGGGAGAAAGCTAAAGGACTCTTTAGCAAGCTGTTTAAATGACCTTAACCGTTCAATTCCTAACAATTATCTCCATGATCGCCGGAGGAATTTATTTAGGAATCGCGATTGAAACGTTTCGACGATTTGAGGGAGCTTGGAAAAAACGTAAAGTCTTTTCTTATATAATAGAAATCTGTTTTTGGCTGCTGCAATCGCTAATCTTGTTTTACTTATTGTTTCGAGTAAATCAAGGGGAACTTCGGTTTTATATACTTTTAGCTTTATTGTGTGGCTACTCAGCTTACAATGCTTTACTCAAAAGTTATTATCAACGGTTATTAGAGAGAATGATAGTCTCTTGTCTTTCGATTTATCGCTTCTTATATCGAATGGTTCACCTATTCTTTATTCGACCTATAATCCGTATTTTTCAGCTCATCCTCTCCATTTTATTTGCTCTATGGGGAGGATTAGTATGGGTAGCTGTTTTGTTGTACAAGATCGTATTCTATCCGATTCGACTGATTGGGATGTTCATATGGCGACTCGTACCGAAAAATGCGAAAAATAAAATATCCCATTTAGCAGGATTTTATAGTAAAATAAAGAATAAAATAGTCAACTGGAAACATTCAGATAAGAAGGATGAATAAGGAGGTAGCCAGTCGGTGACACGAAAAGAACAAAAATCCGTTGCAAGAATTAATTCTAGCTATATGAAGCAGTACGACGTTCATTTGAAAAGACAGCAGAAAAAGAGAAAAAGACTCTATCGCCGGCTAGTGCTATTTACGATACTAGCTATGCTCGTATTTGGTTCTCTTATTGCCTATCATGTAAATCAACAAATTGTATATGCAGAAAAGAAAGAACAATATGAGAAAATGAAAGAAGAAATGGCTTCCCTTGAAAAAGAAGAGCAGGATCTGAAACAGGAAGTCCAATTACTCCAAGATGAAGAATACGTGAAAGAAATTGCGCGAACCAATTATTTTTTCTCGAAAAAGGGAGAAATTATTTTTAAACTTCCTGAGGAAGACCCGTCTTATTGACACGCTTTTCAAAGCTTATATATAATATATAGGTGAGATATCTTTTAAACTTTTAAGGAGGAGCATTTTTTTTATGTCAATCGAAGTAGGCAGCAAGTTACAGGGTAAGGTAACCGGAATCACTAATTTTGGAGCATTCGTTGAGTTACCGGGTGGAACAACAGGGCTGGTTCATATTAGTGAGGTTGCTGATAACTACGTGAAAGACATTAATGAACATTTAACAGTCGGAGACGAAGTAACGGTTAAAGTCATTAATGTAGAAGATGATGGAAAGATCGGCTTATCCATTAAAAAGGCGAAAGAAACAGCAAATACTGGTCGCCGCAAGCCACACCAAAAAAATAACCGCGAACGCACAGAGACATTTGAGGCAAAAATGAATCGATTTCTTAAAGACTCCGAGGACCGTTTAGCTTCTTTGAAGAAGAATACGGAATCGAAACGCGGAGGTCGAGGAGCTAGAAAAGGTTAACCTTGCTGTCTATTGATGAGAGCGATATGATAAATGCCTTATTTATATAAACAACGGGTCGAAAACCGTATAGATAAAGCTGATACACAAAAGTATCAGCTTTTTTTAATGGAGAGAAAAACAAAAAACTAGTTCGAGACTAGGGAGCGGAATAGCGCTACTCCACTTTCCAGACACACTCAGCGGAAATATGGGTGGTTAATAAGGATGAGTGGGCTTGAACTGATATTTCTTACTTGATCAAAAAAAGAAGAACAGGGATAAACCTGTTCTTCTAAAAGATAGCGGCGGAGGGAATCGAACCCACGACCTCACGGGTATGAACCGTACGCTCTAGCCAGCTGAGCTACACCGCCATGTTAAAGTCACAAAGAATATATTACAACAGCTTTGATATCGTGTCAACCATCTTTTGTATCGGCTACCCATTTTCGTAAAAACAAGATACACTAGAAGTAGAAAAGGGGGATACAGATGATTGGTTTAGTCCGACATGGCGAAACAGACTGGAATGTGGCAGGGAAACTACAAGGGAAAACAGACGTACCTTTAAATGAACGCGGAATTGCCCAAGCAAAAGCATGTAAGGAACATTTTAAGCATGAGGATTGGGACCTATTAGTCTCGAGTCCTTTAAAACGAGCTAAGAAAACAGCTGAAATCATAAATGAAGCCCTCCAACTACCTTTTTATGAAATGGAGGACTTTAAAGAACGTTCTTTTGGAGAAGCAGAAGGGTTACTAGCAGAAGAGCGAAATAGCTTGTACCCAAATCGCGACTATCCTGGAGCGGAAAGCTTTGAGGCGTTTCAAGCTAGAGTGATGAACGGCTTAAGTTTATTAAACAGCAAATATCCAAACAAGCGAATCCTGCTCGTCGCTCATGGTGCCGTCATTGGATGTATCCTTTCCATATTGTCTAAAGGAACTTTAAATTCAAAGAACACGAGATTACATAATGCTGGTTGGAGTAGAATTCAATACATTGATGATGCATGGCAAGTACACGATGTGAATCAAGTCAATCACCTTACCAACTTATAAAAGGGAAGTGTTTTTGTGTCAGAAAAACTTGATGTTTGGTCTGAGGATGGGGCTTTTATTAAAGTGGAGGACCGGGAAACGGTCCATTTAGAAGGGTTATGGCATCAAACCTTTCATTGTTGGATTGTTCGAAATGAACTTGATCAACGAATGGTCCTTTTCCAGCTACGGCATCCGGAAAAGGATATTTCAGCAAACAAATTAGACATTAGTGCAGCGGGTCACTTAGAAGCAGGAGAAACTCCAGAGGATGGCGTCCGTGAACTGGAGGAGGAACTAGGTATTCACCTCGATTTCCATGACTTAATATCGGTGGGACTTATCAAAGAGACTATTGTAGAAAAGCCCTATGTGGATAGAGAGCGTTGCCATGTGTTCATTGGGCAATGTAATCAATCTACTTTGGAATATGCCGTGCAAGAAACAGAAGTTTCGGGGTTATTTGAAATACCAGCGAAGGATATGCTCGAGCTTTTGGAAGGGAAGCGAAAAACAGTAACGGGAGAAGGTTTTACCATACTGCACTCCACAAAGAGGCAAGAAACAAAAGACTTTATGATCGAGGACTTTGTTGCTCATCAGAAAAGCTATTATCAGGAAGTATTTCAGAGAATATTAGCTTTATAAAAGAAAAGAGGCCGGGATAAAACCGAAACTTTTCCCTGCAAAGAATAACGGTTATAGAACAAGAAGTTAAGAATGTTTAATGGTTATAGCCTCATTCGTATTTAATATAAAAATGCGACGTAAGTGGTGAAGCTATATGCCGGCGCTCCGGCAGAATACTCCGCTTTCCGCGGGCACGGCCTCAGCTTCCTCGGAAGAACCCCACTTCCTGCGGGATCTTCGGCTCGCGCTGTTCCCGCAGGAGTCTCCGCATTCTGCCTACGCTGGTAGGAACTTTCTACAAATGACAGTGGCTTTATCAATACTTAATATGTCGTTATGACCTGAAGAACGACTCTTTGAACGTGCATTTAACTTGATTCACTTTTCTTAGTATTGATAAGTTCTTTTGTCTCATTCTTTTATCTTGATTTTACTTCATTTCAGTGATAAATCTCTTTTGAAAATTTTCATCTAGTTCATTTATTATGGTATGTTGATTGGAGTGGAGGGTAATCGACTCCTACCATGAAAATAAAGTTCTAATATATGGAAAAATGGCAATACTAAGGTAGACGCAGCTCATTCATTTTTTTGAGGAGAGCGCCATATTCTAAGATCTAATGAAGTTGGAGAATAATTTTAAGACACTTTTGGTTCCACAATTGTCACTGTGTAACCTAAACTCTCTAATCTTCGTAGTGAATGCCTAACAACGGATTGTTGTCTTTGTTTGTCGAAGTAATCTTCTCCTAAATCTACATACATTTCTTTTCGTGTTAAGAGATAATAGGAGATTCGTAATATCGCATGAGCTACAACGATTCCTGCACGCTTTTTACCTTTACGTGAAGCTGTTCGCCGGTAAAGTGCACCAAGGTAGTTTTTGGATCCTCGAACAGAATGAGCTGCTTCAATCAGTGCTGATTTAAGATACTTGTTTCCATTCAACGTTTTAGATGATTTACGTTTTCCAGCACTTTGGTTATTTCCAGGAACTAATCCAGCCCATGAACACATTTGAGGTGCAGTAGGAAATTGCTCCTTTATATTTGTACCAAGCTCTGCAAGCATTTGTTCCGCCATTTTTCTCCCAATACCAGGAATGGAATCTAAACGGTCTATATCTTCTTGAGAGTCTTCCATCCTTTTCGCTATCTCTTTATCTAGTTTATCGATTTGATCCGTCAGGAAATCGATATGATCTAGAATCGTTTTTATCATGAACCGTTGGTGTTCTTGAACATACCCTTGAAGTGCGAGTTTCAATTCATCCTTTTTCTTCTTCATTACTCCTCTCGCAAAGGTTGTTAACTCTTCGAGATCATCATTTCCTTCGGATATGGATCGAAGCATATCACGAGCAGAAACTCCCATAATGTCAGAAACAACAGAACCAAGTTTGATATTAGCTCCTTCTAACACTTTTTGAATCCGATTATATTGTCTGGCACGCTCTTCAATAATACTTCGACGATAACGAACAAGTTCACGTAATTCTCGCTGGTTTCGATCAGGAATAAAACTAGCTTTAAGTAAACCGTGACGAAGTAATTTGGCTATCCATTCGGCATCTTTCACCTCCGTTTTACGCCCGGGGACAGCCTTAATGTGTTGAGCATTCACAACTAGATATTCAATATCTTCTGCTTCTAGTAGATTGACAATAGGTTTCCAGTAGACACTTGTACTTTCCATTGCCACATGGGTACACTTATGTTTCTTCACCCAGTCCACCAACTCAATTAGATATATGGTTTTAGTTGAAAAAGTTTCAATCTCCTTTCCTTCTGTTGTAATGGCACAAGCGGTAATGGTATCCTTGTGGACATCCATACCACAAGCATTCTCAATGATTACATCCATTGAAAACATCCTTTCTACGGCAAATAATAATGGAGGCTGGCGCAACAACCAGAATAGGGTTAATCTACCATGAGTGCTTCCCTTAAAGGGAGCAACAGTCTGTGATGCACCGTGGTCGAAGGAGTCAGACTGCGGGTAGGGCTCTCACGCACCAAGGAGTCTCGACCTTCCTCATCCAGCCGTAGCATCAGTATAGCCACACAATAACTATTTTCATTCTCTGTGGTGTATAGCTGTTTTCGCGATACATGAATGACTGCGGGAAAAGCACGAGTTGAAGACCCCGCAAAAAAGCGAACTTTGCTTTTTGAGGAGGCTGAAACCGTGCCCGCGGAAAGCGATTACCCGCAACGGAAATCAGCATCGCACACACACCGAGCAGTCACTAAACCGATGGTTTTGTAGTAACTTTTATTATTTCGTTACGTCGCATTTTATATATTTTCGCAATAATATTTTCAAAAGTACCCCAAAAGAAAAATCCGAATTGATTCGAATTCTAAATAAGAATTTCGAACCAGTTCGGATTTTGATATGATTAAATCATCATTGTCACAGAAGCTTCCGCTTTTCTTTCTAATTTGTTGGAGATTCGGACTGTTGATAGCTTTTAGCTAGTGCAGCTTCTTTTTCTTCTTCATCAGCTGAACGAACCCTTTTCAAGTAAAAAGATAGGACAAAACCCAAGATGGCAAAGCCAGTTGCAACCATGAAGGAATCGTTAATCCCTTCAATAGTAGCATGCTGCACCGCATAAGCCATTTGCTGATCGTTTGGAACGCCGTTCGGTAAGAATTCACTCATATGATCCTCACGACGATTACTCATGACCGTAACGAGGAAGGCTGTTCCTATTGCTCCAGAAACTTGACGAAGGGTATTCGCCATCGCTGTTCCATGGGAATATAAACGCATTGGCAATTGGTTTAAGCCTGCCGTCATAATTGGCATCATGATCATGGAAATCCCGACCATACGTGCACTATAAATGAACATCATATACCCATAGGTCGTTGAGTCAGATAGATCGGTTAAGCCAAACGTTGTTAGGGCAGTAATAAACAACCCGACTAAAGCGAGAGGTCTTGCCCCGATTTTATCAAATAGTTTCCCTGTAATAGGAGACATAACTGCAGAGATTAATGCTCCAGGTAGAAGTAATAAACCAGATTCTAGCGGTGTAAAACCGCGAATCAGCTGCAAGTATAATGGAATTAAAATCATGGCTGCAAACATGGCCATGGTTACAACGACATTGATGACGGTCGATAAAGTAAACATACTATATTTGAAGACGCGGAATTCTAACATCGGTCTTTCCATCCGAAGCTGTCTGGTTACAAAGAATATCATAGCAACCGCCCCAATAATTAGGGTTGCAACCACTTGTTCATCCCCCCAGCCTTCGTTACCTGCTCTACTGAAGGCGTAAAGTAGCCCGCCAAAGGCAAAGGTTGAAAGGATAATGGAAAAAATGTCGATCTTCGGATTAGAAAGCTTGGTTACGTTTCTTAATAAGAAAAAGGCTAAAAGGACATCTAAGATAGCAATCGGTAAAATGATGAAAAACAATAAACGCCAAGAGTAATTTTCTACAATCCACCCAGATAATGTTGGTCCGATGGCTGGTGCGAACATCATCGCTAGACCAATTAAGCCCATTGCTGCTCCTCGGTTTTCAATAGGGAATAGACTTAAAATAACATTGGTTAATAGCGGCATCATAATCCCTGCCCCTGCCGCTTGAACAACTCTTCCCATTAAGATAAGAGAAAAGGTTGGAGACACCCCACAAATTAAGGTACCAATCGCGAAAAGGGTCATCGCCGTTAAAAATAGTTGTCTCGTACTAAATTTCTCCATCAAAAAAGCAGTGATTGGAATGGCAATCCCGTTCACAAGCATAAAAATGGTCGTTAACCATTGGGCCGTATTTTCCGTTATATCTAAATCTACCATCATGACTGGTAATGCAATATTCATTAACGTTTGGTTCAAAATAGCGACAAATGCCCCAAGAACCATAACGAATATAATCGGCCCCTTGTTTACCTGAGAGGCTTCAATATACGTACTTCTATCCATTTTGTTCATCTCCATCTGTCTTGATATTCTTGATGATTTTTTCATGTAAAGAAAGGAGTAATTCTACTTCGTGATCATCTAAAGCATGAAGGCCAGACAATCTTTCCATATATTCTTTATAGGCCTCGACCTTTTGCAACACACCATCTTCGGTTAAGCGCATGACAAGTGCGCGGCGATCCTGCATCGATCGGTTTCTCTCGATATAACCTGCCTTGACAAGGCGCTCCACTGTTTCACTGACAGTACTTTTACTTGTTGCGACTTTATTCGCTAACTCGATCAAACCTATATCCGGACTTTCATGAAGTATCCTTAATATTTGTAACTGTAGCGTAGTTACTCCTAAATCCTTCGCATTGCTTCTGACGTGTATGAGGAAGTTTCGATTTACCGCTCGAAACGATTGTATAATGCGATTAATTTTTTCATTTTTATCCATTAGAAAGACCCCTTTAACATAAAAATAGTTCCTGTACGAACTATTCACCGCAAGAACTATTATAGTCCTTCATAATAAGAAATCAAGAGCATAAATCAAAAAAATAATATGTAAGCGAAACCAATTTTTTATCCCTTCCGACAAGGGATCATTTAAATAATGTTGAAACAGGCTTGGACACCTAGAAAGACGTCGAACATTTTGTCACGACACATCTGTTGTTTTGACAAAAAATTGAGAAAGGGTGTGCTTTAATAGACGGAAGAGAAGGAGTGGTGTGTAATGATGGATTCAGTAACGGGTAACGAATCCAAATCCATGTTGGTGGATAAGAAGAGGATAGAATCTTGGAGAAGAAAGCTTTCGGATAAAACGAAATTGTTTTTCTTAGAGAAGGGGTGGCTTTTGTTTCTCGTCGGATTCTTACTTGGACGAGCGATTGTATTGTCATCGGTATCCCCATTTGCTCTTTCGTTTTTAGCATCCGTTTGGTTTATGAGAAAGGACAAGTCCTTTAAGGTTATGCTGGCCACCGTTATTGGTGCATTAACGCTTAGTTGGCAGCATGGTGTATTTGTCGTGATTGCATCATTTGTATTCATATTCTTTGCTTCCTTATGTAAGACAATGGATCATCAGCAAAGAATTTTACCAATTATCGTGTTTTTTGCTAGTGGATTACCACGCATCCTAACGCTTTCCTTTACGAGCCAGCTATCCACGTATGAATGGATGCTAGCAGCAGTAGAAGGAGTGTTGAGTGCGGTCTTAGTTCTTATTTTTATGCAAAGCATTCCATTATTATCACCAAAACGTTATAAACCGTCATTAAAAAATGAAGAAATCGTTTGTATGATTATATTGTTAGCTTCCGTCCTTACGGGGACGATTGGTTGGGAAATCCAAGGTGCCTCCATGGAACAAATTTTTTCCCGCTATCTCGTACTATGGCTATCTTACGTAGGTGGAGCAGCCATCGGGTCAACGGTGGGAGTAGTAGCCGGATTAATTCTAAGTTTAGCCAATGTGGCTAGCCTTTACCAAATGAGCTTACTAGCGTTTTCCGGATTGTTAGGGGGACTCCTTAAGGATGGGAAAAAGATAGGAGTAAGTCTTGGACTATTTGTTGGAACACTCCTTGTAGGGATATACGGAAATGGGGTAGACACGATTCTGTCCTCTCTACTGGAGACGTTATGTGCAGTGCTGTTGTTCTTCTGTACGCCTGAGAGCTGGATTAAAAAAATATCCAGATACATACCAGGTACGCTCGAACATTCCAAGGAGCAAGAACAATATTTACAAAAGGTTCGCGATGTAACTGCGAGTAGAGTAGAACAGTTCTCCAATGTGTTCCAGGCGTTATCCAAAAGCTTCAATCACGAACAAAAAGCAGCGATGGAAGAAGAGCAAACAAAAGATATAGACTTCTTTTTGAGTAATGTTACCGAGAAGACGTGTCAATCTTGTTTTAAAAAGGAAGTGTGCTGGGCACAAAAATTTGATAAAACCTATGATTTAATGGCAGAAATGAAGGATGAATTGGAAACTGGAAATCAGCCAAACAAGGTTTTACAATCCAACTTTGATAATCATTGTGTAAAATCCAAGCGAGTTGTCGAAACGATGAAGCATGAGCTATCGTTTTACGAAGCGAACAAAAAGTTGAAAAAACAAGTGACAGAAAGCCGTCAGTTCGTAGCAGATCAACTTCTAGGAGTTTCTGAAGTCATGGGAGATTTCGCGAAAGAAATTGTGAAAGAAAGAGAAAACCATGAACAGCAGGAAGTGGAGATTGTTGCCGGGTTAAACCATATGGGCATTGAAATAGAAAAGCTAGATATTTATAGCCTGGAAAAAGGCAATATTGATATTGAAATGAATTTATCCTTTTACAACTACCATGGGGAAGGACCGAAACTTATTGCACCGATGCTTTCCGATATTTTAAAAGAAGCCGTCGTTGTGAAAGAAGAAGAAGTTTCTCCATTTCCAAACGGCTATTGTTATTTATCGTTTGGTTCTGCGAGAAAATATGTGATTGAAACAGGAGCAGCTCATGCAGCCAAAGGAGGCGGACTCGTCTCTGGTGACAGCTTCTCTACGATAGAACTAGGTGCTGGAAAATACGCGATGGCCATCAGTGATGGAATGGGTAATGGAGAAAGGGCACATGAGGAAAGTGTCGAAACACTAAGACTTCTCCAACAAATATTGCATTCTGGAATCCAAGAACAAGTAGCCATTAAATCAATCAATTCTATTTTGTCGTTGAGAACGAGTGATGAAATATTTTCGACGCTTGATTTAGCGGTAATGGATTTGCATAATGCAGCCGTTCGTTTTCTCAAAATAGGTTCTACCCCTAGCTTTATTAAACGAGGAAAACAAATTCAAACGATCGAAGCAAGCAATTTACCAATTGGAATCATTCAAGACTTTGATGTAGAAGTTGTTAGTGATCAGCTTAAGGCCGGAGACTTATTAATCATGATGAGTGACGGTATTTTTGAGGCACCGAAGCATATCGAAAATGTAGATGTTTGGTTAAAACGGATTATTAAGGAAATCCAAACGGATGAACCACAGGAAATTGCAGACATTATATTAGAAGAAGTCATCCGGAATACCTCTGGAGAAATAGATGATGATATGACGGTATTAGTTTCCAGAATTGATAAAAACAATCCGAAGTGGGCACCAATTCCAACTTACACAGAAAAGGCGCTGTAGGATTTTATATTTTGATAGATGAATAGGTATATTTCTCCTCTTACTGGGTGACACTGAGGGTAAGCAAACTCTTTCTGTTTGGGAATCTAGCAAAGGAAAGGGCAGTAAAAAGAGGAGGAATTATCTATGAAAAAAGGTACGTTGAAGCAAATTCTATTAATTACGGACGGGTGCTCCAATAAGGGAGAAGATCCATCAGCAGTAGCGGCATTGGCTTTTCAACAAGGGATTACAGTAAATGTTATTGGAATCATGGAGGATCAGTCGGAGGATCCAGCTGGACTTCAAGAAGTAGAAGAGATTGCTTTATCTGGTGGAGGTGTGAGCCAGATCGTGTATAAGCAGGCACTCTCTCAAACTGTACAAACCGTAACGAAGCAAGCGATGACGCAAACGCTGCAAGGAGTCGTCAATCAGGAGCTGAAGCAGATATTAGGTCCTGATCAAAGTCTAGAGGAGTTACCTCCAGAGCAACGCGGGGAAGTGATGGAGGTGGTAGAAGATCTAGGAGAAACGTGTGATCTAGAAGTATTAGTGCTCGTTGATACAAGTGCTAGTATGGGAAATAAGATTCATACCGTTCAGGAAGCATTAATTGATTTGTCTGTTAGTTTAAATGCACGTATTGGAAGAAACCGATTTGCGATATATGCGTTTCCGGGTAAACGAAAAGATATTAACAAGGTTCTAGATTGGTCGCCAAAACTAGAATCCATCTCTTCTGTTTTTCCGAAGCTTACCAGTGGTGGGATTACACCAACAGGTCCAGCGTTGAAGGAAGCCATGTATCAATTCGGTAAAAAAAGCTTAAAAAGGAGCTTCATGAGGGAAGATGAACCAGGCATCGAAGAAGCAGGGTATTAATCTTAGACCAGGTAAGGTGATTGTTGGGAAATGGCATCAACATCAATATGTCATAAAAAAGAGACTCGGTCATGGCGCGATCGGATCTGTCTTTCTTTGTGAAAGGAATGGAAGAGATGCTGCTTTAAAAATTAGTGAGAAGAGCTCATCGATCACAATGGAGGTTAACGTACTCAAAACGTTTGAAAAGGTCCAAGGGAATCGCCTTGGGCCTTCTTTATTGGATGTGGACGATTGGGTGACACCAAGTGGAAAACAGCTGTCGTTTTATGTGATGGAATATTTAAAGGGTGAGCAGCTACCGAGTTTTTTTCAGAGTCATGGAGAAGAATGGTTAGCAATATTTGTGTTACAGCTCTTAGATGATTTGACGGAATTGCATCAGGCAGGTTGGGTATTTGGGGACTTAAAGACCGAGAATTTAATCATTACCTCCCCTCCACCACGATTGCGTTGGATTGATGTCGGAGGAACGACACAAATCGGAAGATCGATTAAGGAATATACGGAATTTTATGATCGTGGATATTGGAATTTAGGGTCTCGTAAAGCAGAGCCTTCTTATGACTTGTTCGCACTAGCCATGGTCATGGTACGAATTTTCTATCCAAAGGGATTTGAACGAGGGAAAAACCCCGAACGCACACTGATGGGGTATATCCAGCAATCTTCTGGATTGAAAAAATACGAACCGATTCTTAAAAAAGCATTTTATGGGAAGTATGCGACAAGTGAAGCGATGAAAAAAGATTTATCGACATTGCTGTTGAAGTACTCCGATCAAACTAAAAAGCGAAAAAGTCAGCCGCAGGCACGGTCCCAAGCGCAGACGAAGGTTAGGGCCAAACCTACTCGATCCTCATACAAAGCGCCTGCTCCTAAACGGAAAAGCTTTGTTGTGGTGGAGAGCTTCGCGATATCGTTTGTTGTTTTTCTCTTTTACATGTTCTATTTGTTTTTAACGTGAGCACTTTCTCATAGTATGCCGATATTGATATAGACTGCGACATAACTAAGTAATAATTTATTGAAAAAGTAATGAAGTGAAGCTTGCGCTTCGGCAGAATACTTCGCTTTCCGCAGCGCCGGTTTAGCAGTCAACTTGATAAGGGAAATAAAGAGTCACTATTTTGTTATGTCGCAATTTATATCCACTTAATATCAACTAACTAGTAGAAAATAAATACTTGGAAAAGCAGCGGTCTTTTAGAACACAGCTTAACGTAAGGAAACGGACTTTGTTTTGCTTATTTAGAACGTGTAGTGATAGGATATCTTTATAGAGGAAACGAGAGAGCGGAGGAAAGAAGCGATGAGAAAGGCTGTCGAGTCTTTTGTAAAAAAAAATCAGTTATTACATAAAGGTGCTACGGTATTGGTCGGTGTATCTGGTGGACCAGACTCTATGGCACTTTTACACGTGTTAAATTCTCTTCAAAAGACGTGGCAGCTACGCCTCATCGCCCTTTCAGTTGACCATGGGCTAAGAGGGGACCAATCTAAACAGGATGTTGCTTATGTACGAGATATGTGTTCCAAATGGAATATTGAATGTAACGAAACCTATGTAGATGTTCGAACGTACAAAGAGAAGGAAGGAAAAGGTACCCAAGTTGCTGCGCGTGAATTAAGGTATAAATATTTTCAAGACCAAATGGAAGTGTGGAAGGCTGATTATTTAGCGCTGGGCCATCATGGAGATGATCAAGTAGAGACCATTATGATGAGGCTTGCGCAACGTACGGATCCAGCTAGCTTAACAGGGATCCCTATCCAAAGGACATTTGCGAATGGAAGGCTTATTCGGCCTCTTTTGTGTGTGAATAAAGAAGAGATTGAAGCTTATTGTCGGGAGCAACATATCGAACCGAGAAGAGATCCCTCCAATCAAGAAGATGTGTACACCCGAAATTATATTCGACTACATATTCTCCCTCTTTTGAAACAAATGAATCCAAGTCTGTCTGTTACGGTTCAGAAGTTAACAGAACGGATAGCGGACGATGAGGACTATTTGTTGGAAGAGGCAAAAAAAGTGTTGGATGAAGCGGTTATTTTTGAACGAAATACGATTCGGTCTTCCATTAATATAGAAAAGTTTGGACAGTTTCCCATTGCTTTACAAAGGAGAGCCTATCATCTAATATTGAATTATCTATATCGTTCCGTGCCGAAGGATCTTAGTTACATACAAGAAGAGCAGTTGTTTGAACTGATAGAAAACAGGCCGAATAAGACGATTCATCTTCCCGGTGGATTAATAGCGGTGAAAGCTTATGATAGGGTTAATCTCTATTTTCAGTCGGAGCTGGAACAAAGTGAGCAAACGTCTTATTCTTATTCCCTACCAGTACCAGGAAGAGTCATATTACCAGATGGTTCTATGATGAAGGGAGAGGTAGTTGGGAATGCTACTCCAAAAGGAAATGATAAGTTTGTATGTGACCCTCAGTCTGTGGAATTACCTATTCATATTAGAACGAGAAAACTAGGCGATAAAATCCGTTTGAAGGGCCTAAATGGATCGAGAAAACTTAAGGATATTTTCATTGATGAGAAAATTCCTCTAGCCGAAAGAGACACATGGCCAGTGGTCACGGATGCTACAGGAACAATCCTTTGGCTGCCGGGTCTTAAGAAAAGCTCTATAGAGCGCGCAAACGATAGCCTTTCCACGGAATATCTTCAACTTGAATATATTAAGAATAGCAGCATGTAGGAGGGTACCATAATGAACCAAGATATTGAGAAGGTATTAATTTCACAGGAAGACATCCAACAAAAATGCCAAGAAATTGGGGAAGCTCTAACGAAGGAATATCAGGATAAGTTTCCATTAGCTATCGGGGTCCTTAAGGGAGCTATGCCGTTTATGTCCGATGTACTTCGTTATATGGATACGTATATCGAAATGGATTTTATGGACGTATCTAGCTATGGTGGAGAAATGAAGTCTTCCGGTGAAGTAAAGATCGTAAAGGATTTGGATACGAAGGTAGAAGGAAGAGATATTCTCATTATGGAGGATATTATTGATAGCGGTCTAACTTTAAGCTATCTAGTTGACCTATTCAAATACCGCAAAGCAAAATCAATTAAGATTGTAACACTGTTGGACAAGCCAGAAGGAAGAACCGTTGACATTAAAGCAGACGTTGTTGGTTTCCAAGTTCCAAACGAATTCGTAGTTGGTTATGGGCTGGATTATCAAGAAAAATACCGAAATCTGCCATACATAGGTGTGTTGAAGCCAAGGGTTTATAAAGGGGACGAATAGTCTTGTCTAATCCAGAATGAAGTCCGGGTTTCTAACATATCTTAGAAGGGTAATTAGTTGTACTGTTACTTTTTAATATGGTACTATTTACTATAGTTTTCTCGTTTGGGAGGAGGTAGGCAATGAATCGAATATTTAGAAATGTAATTTTTTATTTCCTAATATTCCTAGTTCTAATAGGAGTTGTTGGTGTATTTAGTGGACAAAACAACCAACAAAAGGAATTCAATGTACAAGACTTTACCCAGGCGTTAAGCAAGGGTGAAATAGAAGAAATGGTTATGCGGCCTTCTAATGGGGTCATGCAAATCACCGGAACATTAAAAGAAGGGGAAGACCAAACCTTTATTACAAATATTCCGGAAAACACAGATATTGTTGCCAATATTACAGAGCAAGCTACCGATCAAGGTATATTATCTGTTCAAGAAGAAGAGCAACCAAACGGATGGGTTCAATTCCTAACTGGGATTATTCCGTTTGTTATTATATTTATCTTATTCTTCTTCCTATTAAACCAAGCTCAAGGCGGCGGAAGTCGTGTGATGAACTTTGGTAAGAGCAAGGCTAAGCTCTATAGTGAAGAGAAGAAAAAGGTTAAATTTAAGGATGTAGCAGGAGCAGACGAAGAGAAGCAGGAACTAGTAGAGGTTGTAGACTTCTTGAAAGATCCTCGTAAGTTCTCCGCAATTGGTGCACGTATCCCGAAAGGGGTTTTATTAGTAGGACCTCCAGGTACAGGTAAAACCTTGCTTGCGCGTGCAGTTGCAGGGGAAGCCGGAGTACCATTCTTCTCGATTTCCGGTTCCGATTTCGTGGAAATGTTTGTAGGGGTCGGTGCATCTCGTGTACGTGACTTGTTTGAAAATGCGAAGAAGAACGCACCATGTATTATCTTTATTGATGAGATTGATGCTGTAGGTCGTCAACGTGGTGCAGGTGTTGGTGGCGGTCATGATGAACGGGAACAAACGTTAAACCAATTACTTGTTGAAATGGATGGGTTTGGTGAAAATGAAGGGATCATCATCATTGCTGCAACGAACCGTCCAGATATTTTAGACCCTGCCTTACTAAGACCGGGACGTTTTGACCGTCAAATCACGGTGGATCGCCCAGACTTAAATGGAAGGGAAGAAGTACTTAAAGTCCACGCTCGTAATAAACCATTAGCTGAATCTGTTGATATTAAAACGATTGCAATGAGAACACCAGGTTTCTCTGGTGCGGATTTAGAAAACTTATTAAATGAGGCAGCTTTAGTTGCTGCGAGAAGTGATAAGAAGAAAATTGATATGGAAGATATCGATGAAGCAGTTGACCGTGTTATTGCCGGACCTGCTAAGAAAAGTCGGGTCATTTCTGAGAAAGAGCGAAACATCGTCGCATACCACGAAAGTGGACACACGGTTATCGGGATGGTTTTGGACGACGCAGATATGGTTCACAAAGTTACGATTGTACCGAGAGGGCAAGCTGGCGGATATGCTGTTATGCTTCCGAAAGAGGATCGTTACTTTATGACCAAACCGGAATTACTTGATAAGATTACTGGTTTACTCGGTGGCCGTGTTGCTGAAGAGGTTATTTTTGGAGAAGTAAGTACGGGAGCTCATAACGACTTCCAGCGTGCTACTAGCATTGCTCGAAAAATGGTTACTGAATACGGAATGAGTGATCGCATCGGTCCTCTTCAATTTGGAAGCTCAGGTGGTCAAGTGTTCTTAGGACGCGATATGCAAAACGAACCGAATTACAGTGACGCTATTGCATACGAAATTGATCAAGAAATCCAAAGCTTCATTAACCAATGTTACGAAAGAGCGAAACAAATTCTTACAGAGAAAAAAGATAAACTTGAATTGCTTGCGAAAACGTTACTAGAAGTAGAAACGTTAGATGCAAAACAAATTAAATCTTTATTTGAAAATGGAACAATGCCAGAAAAAGAAGTAGTTGCAGAGCAAGTGAATCCGGATACAGAAGAGGAAGGCACATCTTCTGATAAGGATGTCAAAGTAAATATCCAATCGAAAGAAGAGGAGCAAGACAGTTCCACTTCCGAAGAGGATGACAAACAATAATTTTTTAAAGCGCATGGGGGTAAATCTCTGTGTGCTTTTTTCTTTTTAACTTAATAGCAAAAACTTGCGTAACGATTAAAACATTGAGTAGTATAAAGGATGTTAAAGACTCATGTATGATGGGAATGGAATAAAGGGCAACGGGCTAATAAGTCCGTTATGTTCCGAAGTGTTTGATAGGTTGTTGAACACTTTCTAAGGATAAACCGGATATAAAGGAGCGAGTGCATCACGTGAACGATTATTTAATAAAAGCTACCGCATTTGATGGGGCTATTCGTGCCTATGCGATAAAATCAACGGATACAGTAGAAGAAGCAAGAAGAAGACATGATACTTGGGCAACAGCTTCCGCTGCACTTGGAAGGACTTTAACGATAACCATTATGCTTGGGGCTATGCTGAAAGGGAATGACAAACTAACGGTGAAGCTTGAAGGAAACGGACCAGTCGGCCCTATCATCGCCGATGCCAATGCAAAAGGGGAAGTTCGTGGTTATATAACGAATCCTCATGTCGATTTCGAATTAAATGATAAAGGGAAATTAGACGTTGCACGAGCTGTGGGACAAGGAAGCCTTAGTGTTGTAAAGGACCTTGGTTTAAAACAAAATTTCACTGGACAAGTTCCTATTGTTTCAGGGGAGGTTAGTGAGGACTTTACGTATTATTTAGCGAATTCAGAGCAAGTACCTTCTGCAGTTGGTGCAGGTGTTCTTGTTAATCCGGATCATACGATATTAGCAGCGGGTGGCTTCATCATTCAAGTCATGCCTGGTGCAGATGATCAAGTGATTAGTCATATTGAAGAAAGCATTTCTAACATCCCGCCTATATCCAGTTTGTTACGAGATGGAAATACTCCGGAGCAAATATTAGAAAAATTACTGGGAGAAGGAAACGTTAAAATCTTAGAGGAGCTTCCGGTACAATTCCAATGTCATTGTTCGAAGGAGAGACTGGAGCAAGCCATTAAGAGTCTAGGAAATGAGGAAATTGATAAAATGATCGAAGAAGACAATGGAGCGGAAGCGACCTGCCATTTTTGTAATGAGGCATACCAATTTTCAGTGGAAGATTTAGAACAGTTAAAGATCGATTGAGGAGAGGGAGAATAGAATGACGAGAAAGTTCTTATGGGGAATCATTATTCTCCTCCTTGTAACGAATTTAACAACGGTAGCCATTTGGATGATAGAACGAAACAATGCATTGCCGTCCCCGATGGGTGTTGAAGTGAATACAGATGAACCTGTTGCGACGATAGGAAAAGAAGAAATTTTCTATGAAGAGTGGGTGAAGGACCTAGAAGCTAACTATGGGAAGAAAGCGTTAGAAGAGTTGGTGAATAGAGAGGTTGTGTCACAGTTAGCAAAAGAGGAAGATATTGAAATCAACGATAAGTTGGTAGAAAGAGAAATTTCCTTGCTCTTTACGATGGAAGGGCCCTTAACGGAAAAACAAATTGAAGCAAAAAGGAAAGAGTGGGAAAAAGAGATTCGTTACCGGCTTACACTGGAAGAGCTTTTGACAAAAGATATTGAAGTAGAGAGCGGAGAAGTGGAAAGCTACTACAATGATTACAAAGGCCAATACGACTTTAAAGAATCCATCCAACTGTCCCATATCGTCCTTCCAGATAAACAAACAGCCGAAAAAGTCTACGATGAATTAGAAGCAGGGGCATCGTTCGCGGCGTTAGCGAGAGAATATACCATGGACGAAGAAACAAAAGCGAATGGAGGATACTTAGGATACTATACGGAAAACGACACATTTCTGTTGGAGGAGTATTACAATAAAGCGATGGAAATGGAAGAGCATACGTATAGCGAGCCATTTTTAGGAGGCACCGGTACTGTCATTCTCTACTTACATCGAAAGCTCCCGGATATCACCTTCGAGTATGAAGAATTAGAACATCATATTCAACGAGAATTGGCATTGGAACAAATCGAACCAGCCATTTCGGCTAAGTCTTTGTGGAATGAAAAAGATGTGAAGTGGATATTTGACGAGTAAAGTCGGTTTATTTTGGTTGACTTTTCTTTCCAATCCACGTAAATTGATAGTAAATCCTACAAAAATACTTGGAATTGGGAGTGGATAGAATGAAAGTTGCTCAATCTATTGCGGATCTTATTGGGAATACCCCTATTGTGAAGTTGAATCGAACAGTCGACCCTGACGGTGCGGATATTTATTTGAAATTGGAATTTATGAACCCTGGAAGCTCTGTAAAGGATCGTATCGCCCTAGCTATGATCGAAGCGGCAGAAGAAGCTGGAGAGCTGAAAGAAGGCGATACCATTATTGAACCTACTAGTGGAAATACTGGGATAGGACTAGCCTTAGTGGCCGCTATAAAAGGATACAAAGCAATCTTAGTAATGCCGGATACGATGAGTATGGAAAGACGTAATTTACTCCGAGCTTACGGAGCGGAATTAGTCCTTACTCCTGGTGCAGAAGGAATAAAAGGTGCTATTAAAAAGGCAGAGGAACTTCAGAAAGAGCATGGTTATTTCATGCCTCAACAATTTAACAACCAAGCAAATCCTTCTGTTCACGAGCGTACAACTGGTAAAGAAATTGTGGAGCAAATGGGAGACCAATTAGATGCTTTCATCTCTGGGATCGGGACTGGTGGAACGATTACAGGTGCTGGTAAAGTGTTGAAAGAAGCCTATAAAGACATCAAAATCTACGCTGTAGAACCTAAAGGATCCGCTGTTTTATCTGGTGGTAATCCAGGACCTCATAAAATACAAGGTATAGGTGCTGGTTTTGTACCAGAAGTGCTGGACACAGAAGTATATGATGGTGTGATTACAGTTGAAAATGAGGAAGCCATCGAAACCGCTCGTGAAGCAGCCAAAAAAGATGGGTTGTTAGGTGGCATTTCATCTGGTGCAGCTATCTTCGCCGCTAAAAAAGTAGCCAAAGAATTAGGAAAAGGTAAAAAGGTTTTAGCGATCATTCCGAGTAACGGAGAAAGATACCTATCCACTCCTCTTTATCAATTTGATGCCGAATAATGAACATCAACCCTTACAAGACTTTTGTAAGGGTTTTTAAATGAAAACAAATGAAACAATCGGTTAGAATAGAGATAAAATGTAAAAAGGAAGATGAAACGTGTCTTTTATCCTGAAAGCTGGAGGGAAAGAGTATGACCTTCAGGACAAAACTTATGTAATGGGAATAATTAATGCAACACCAGACTCCTTTTCGGATGGCGGTCAATTTAATCAAGTAGAATCAGCTGTAAAGCATGCCCTTGCCTTGCAAGAGCAAGGAGCGGATATTTTAGATATCGGTGGAGAGTCAACGCGGCCTGGACATGCTCCGGTTAGTGAACAAGAGGAAATAGAAAGAGTGGTCCCGATAATTGAGGCTATAAAAGAAGAAGTGGACCTTCCCATTTCTATCGATACATTTAAGGCGAAGACAGCCGAGGAAGCCATTCGTGCTGGTGCTTCTTTGATTAATGATGTCTGGGGGGCCCGCCGAGAACCTGCTATTGCTAAAATCGCGGCGAAATACCGAGTTCCAATCATTTTAATGCATAATCGGACAAACCCATCCTATACGAATCTGATTGAGGACTTAATGGACGATTTAAAAGCTAGTATTACGATTGCACAGGATGCAGGTGTTCCGGATGAACATATTATAATAGATCCAGGAATTGGATTTGCGAAAACAGTGGAAGAAAATCTAGAGACCATGAGACACTTGGATCAATTTCATCAATTAGGCTATCCCCTTTTGCTAGGGACTTCAAGAAAATCCTTAATTGGTAAGTTGTTAGATTTCCCGGTTGGCGAAAGAGATGAAGCGACAGGAGCGACTACATGTTATGGAATAACGAAGGGAGTCCATATGGTTCGCGTACATAATGTGGAAATGAACGTAAGAATGGCTAAAATGATGGATGCCATAATCGGTAAGGGAGGAAAAAGAAGTGGATAAAATCTATGTAAATAAGATGGCGTTTTACGGTTATCACGGACTTTTTCCGGAAGAAAATAAGCTTGGCCAACGCTTCTATGTAGATGCAATTTTAGAACTTGACCTTCGAAAAGCTGGTAGATCTGATAAAATGGAAGATTCTATTCATTACGGGGAAGTATACGAGCTGACGAAGAGAATAGTAGAAGGGGAAGCCCTGAATTTAGTGGAGACTCTAACAGAGACCATCGCTCAAGCATTATTAGGGCATTTTTCCCTGTTAGAGGCTTGTACAATTAAAGTGACCAAACCAGATCCGCCTATCCCTGGGCATTATGATTCTGTTGCGGTAGAGGTTTACCGGGAGCGGAGCAAATGAACACGGCTTATTTAGCATTGGGATCAAACATAGAGCCGAGGATAGACTACTTAGAACAAGCCATTAATAGGTTGAATACCGAAGACAACATAGAAGTTGTGAGAAAATCCTCCATTTATGAGACAGAACCGGTTGGATATACCAATCAGGAGCAATTTCTAAACATGGTAGTCGAAGTAAAAACATCTAAGCAACCACTAGAATTACTAGAAACCTGCCAACATATAGAGAAAACATTAGGTAGAATAAGAGAAATTAAATGGGGTCCACGTACAGTAGACCTAGACATATTGCTTTATAATCAAGAAAGTATTAAAATGGAGCAATTGGAAGTCCCTCATCCAAGAATGCATGAACGAGCTTTTGTGCTAATTCCGTTAGCGGAACTCCATAACCGCATAGTTATCCCAACACGAAACAAAAGCGTTTCAGAAATTCTAGAGGCGACATCATCACAAGACAAAGAGGGAGTAGTAAAATGGGTGCAGAAGCTTGGGGAAGACGAATAAAAGCTTATCGAAAGCTTAAAGGATATACACAAATACAATTTGCGCAGGAACTGGGAATATCTGTCTCTGTATTAGGAGAAGTGGAAAGAGGTAGTAGGATTCCAGACTCAGCTCTTATCGATCAAATTTGTAAAACTTTAGATATTCCTGTAGAGGAACTTTTAGCAACAAGTAATTAATAAGAAGGAACACATAGGTGATATGGAACTCGTGCAGAGCTAGAAGAAATCTTATTTAATTTTGTTGCGAACCTATAAAAGAGGTTAAGGTTTCTTAAGAGGCTCTTTGTTGACACGATGCAGCTCGTTTTCTATACTAAACCATAAGCTAAGGCTGCCAGTGGTCTACTGGCAGCTTTTATTTACATTGGATTATAGCAGGCGGTTCGGGTAATAAATGAGGATCATATAAAAGAAGAAAATCTTTTACATAAAATAAAATGGAGTTGAATAGCATGACGGAAGAATTAAATGATCACATGCGGGTTCGAAGAGAGAAGCTGCAGTCGTATTTGGAAAAAGGTATCGACCCATTTGGAGGAAAGTTTGTACGTACGCATCTAGCGGAAGAATTAAAAGAGGCTTTTGATCAGTTTAGTAAGGAAGAATTAGAAGAAAAGAAAGTGGAAACGACGATTGCTGGTCGTATCATGACAAAACGTGGTAAAGGGAAAGCTGGATTTACTCACATTCAAGATCTAAGTGGTCAAATTCAACTATACGTTCGAAAAGATACTGTTGGGGAAGAAGCCTATGAAATTTTCAACCAAGCGGACTTGGGGGATATAGTAGGTGTAACAGGTACTGTCTTTAAAACAAATGTTGGAGAGCTATCTGTTAAAGCTACTACATTTGAAATTCTATCAAAATCACTTCGCCCGTTACCGGAGAAGTTCCATGGCTTAAAAGATGTGGAGCAACGTTATCGTCAAAGATACCTAGACTTGATTACTAATCCACAAAGTCGGGACACGTTTGTATCAAGAAGTAAGATTATACAGTCTATGCGTCGTTATTTAGATAATGAAGGATTCTTAGAAGTAGAAACACCTATGATGCACGGGATTCCTGGTGGTGCTTCTGCTCGTCCATTTATTACACACCACAATGCATTAGATATTCCTTTATATATGCGAATCGCGATTGAATTACATTTGAAACGTCTAGTCGTTGGTGGATTAGAGAAGGTATATGAAATCGGTCGTGTTTTTCGTAATGAAGGTGTGTCCACGAGACATAACCCAGAGTTCACTATGCTAGAGCTATATGAAGCATATGCGGACTTCCACGATGTCATGAGTCTAACTGAAAACCTAATTGCTCACATCGCCGAAGAAGTGACAGGTTCTACAACGGTTGAATACGGAGATTATCAGGTAGACTTAAAACCTGAATGGGAAAGGCTTCACATGGTCGATGCTGTAAAAGACGTAACAGGTGTCGATTTTTGGAAGCAAATAAGTGATGAAGAAGCGAAACAACTTGCGAAAGAACACGGGATTGAAATACAAGACACGATGACTTTTGGTCATATTGTGAATGAGTTCTTTGAACAAAAAGTAGAGGAAACATTAATTCAGCCTACATTTGTGTACGGTCACCCTGTTGAAATTTCTCCTCTTGCGAAGAAAAATAAAGAGGATGAACGTTTTACTGATCGATTTGAATTATTCATAGTAGGCCGTGAACACGCAAATGCGTTCTCGGAATTAAATGACCCGATTGATCAAAGGGAACGTTTTGAGGCACAAGTAAAAGAAAAAGAACAAGGAAATGATGAAGCACACGTAATGGATGAGGACTTCCTAGAAGCACTTGAATACGGAATGCCTCCAACTGGAGGATTAGGCATAGGGATAGATCGCCTAGTCATGTTATTGACAAACTCTCCATCTATTCGTGACGTCCTTCTATTCCCGCAAATGCGTAATCGAGATTAATCAGTAAAGCTCTAGCTTATGGCTAGAGCTTTTTGTATGATGTTGTTTCTCTATATAAAGCCTATTCGCGGAGGATTTAAATGAATGTTTAATGTATAGGGAAGTGTGCAACAATGTGTTGTATCTATACCATAATTTTCATGGAATATATCTATTGATTTAGACTTTAATTCGTGATAAATTATTAAACGTTGCTCTGCTAAACAGAATGATATTCATTAAGCGGACTACAAATAAGTTAAATAACATGTTGACTTTGATAATCCAACATGTTATATTAATTTAGTCGCCATTTTGAACGGCGGACAT